>NZ_JAHREU010000046.1:40711-63237 GCF_020883145.1 Microcoleus sp. CAWBG27 | reverse complement strand
AATTTAACTGGCTCACTCAAGATCATTTTTAGCATCCCAATTACAGAAGTCACAACCGCTCATGTCAAATTTTTTGTTTCCTACTCTTCGAGGATAACTGGGATTATATTTAATTGCAAGCCCCTTAGGTCGGGGGACTTTGAGAAGACTTTTAAAAAGGGGAGTAGGGGTTGACGCAAGAGAAGATTCTTGTCCCTTAAGCCTGAAAGCTGTTGTATCTCTCGTTTATAGACTAGGCTAGATCCCCCTAAATCCCCCTTAGGTCGGGGGACTTTGAGAAGACTTTTAAAAAGGGGAGTAGGGGTTGACGCAAGAGAAGACTCTTGTCCCCCCCTTGTTAAGGGGGGTTAGGGGGGATCTGGCCTTTAATCGCCAAACAGCAGCCTCTGAGTACCTTTGAATTTAAGTTGACACCAATGGCCAGAAAGCCTGTTCCTAAATGCAACTACAAACTGTTACCTACCAGCGCGGGGAGAGGGTCTTTTTTGCGAAACTGCAAATGGTTATTTACGCAGTCGATCGCAATTGTGTCACCTTCAACAAACGCATTTTCGAGAATCTTGTTAGCTAGCGGGTTTTCCAACTCCCGCTGGATAGCGCGTTTCAGGGGACGAGCACCGTAAACTGGGTCGTAACCGACATCTGTGATATGGTTTTTCGCAGCATCGGACAGTTCCAAAGTGATTTTCTGTTCCGCCAACAGCCGCTCGATCCGCTTGACTTGAATGGTGACGATTTGCCGCAGTTCCGTCTTGCTCAACGTGTGGAACAAAATGATCTCGTCCACCCGATTGAGAAATTCTGGCCGGAAGTGCGATCGCAAAGCAGTCATCACCCGTTTCAACATTTGCTCGTACTCTTCGTCTGTCTCCCGTTCTTGAGTCAAGGATTTTTCATTTTCAGACTTGTTTTCAGACTTACTTTCAATCTTAATTTCCGTCTTACCTTCACTGTCAATATCAACTCGCTGGGCAGACACCTCGACAGTACCATCATCAGCAACTTTATAATCAGTCTTGGGAATTGATACCTCCTTCGGTTCCTGCTTCCTAGCAGCAGGTTTTTTGGTAGTTTTCCCCTTCTTAGCAAACACTTCTAAAATGTGGTCGCTACCGATATTGCTAGTCATTACAATGACGGTATTTCTAAAGTCAACCACTCGACCTTGAGAATCGGTAATTCTGCCGTCATCCAACACTTGCAGCAAAATGTTAAATACATCCGGGTGCGCTTTTTCCACTTCGTCAAACAGCACTACCGAATAAGGATGTCTCCGCACTGCTTCGGAAAGTTGTCCGCCTTCGTCATAGCCGACGTATCCGGGGGGAGCTCCGACTAACCGGGAGACGCTGTGCTTCTCCATATATTCCGACATATCGATGCGGACGATCGCATCATCGCTGTCAAACAAAAACTCCGCCAACGCCCGCGCTAACTCGGTTTTACCGACGCCTGTGGGGCCCATGAACAAGAAAGAGCCGATCGGTCTACCGGGATCTTTCATACCCGCCCGCGCCCGCCGAATCGCCGCAGCAACCGCCGTTACAGCCTCTTCTTGACCGATAACTTTCTTGTGCAAATGGCTTTCCAATTGCAGCAATTTTTGGCGCTCCGATTCTAACAACCGATTGACCGGAATTCCCGTCCATTTCGCCACAATTTCTGCAATATCGCCCTCAGTAACTTTTTCCCGCAGCAGCGAAGAACCTTGAGCTTGCTGTTTCAAAAGTTCGGCTTCCTTGGCTTCGCGATCGCGCACCGCAGTCTCCAATTTACCGTACTTCAACTGGGCGGCTTTATTCAGATCGTAAGCTCTTTCTGCTTGTTCAATTTGGACGCGCAGTTGGTCTTCTTCGGCTTTCAATTTATTGATTGCATCCAACAACTGCTTTTCGCCCAACCACTGCGAAGATAGTTTTTCTTGCTTGGCTTTTAAAATGTCAATCTCAGCTTTGATGCGTTCGATGCGGGGGCTGATGGTGGCGGTGGGAGAACCTTTTCCCTCACCTTCGATCGACAATTTTTCCATTTCCAACTGCATCACCCGGCGGTCGATCCCTTCCAATTCCACGGGTTTGGAGGTAATCTCCATTTTCAAATGGGCGGCTGCTTCGTCTACAAGGTCGATCGCCTTATCCGGCAAAAAGCGATCGGAAATATAGCGAAAAGACAGAGTAGCAGCAGCAACCAGCGCCGAATCGGTAATTTTCACCCCGTGGTGGCGTTCGTAACGGTCTTTCAATCCGCGCAAAATTGAAACAGTATCTTCCACAGTCGGTTCCCCGACAAATACTTGTTGAAAGCGGCGTTCCAGTGCCGGATCTTTTTCAATATTTTTGCGAAATTCATCGAGAGTTGTAGCGCCGATACAGCGCAATTCACCTCGGGCTAACATTGGTTTCAACAAATTTCCCGCATCCATTCCCGAACCGGAACTACCGCCGCCGCCAGTGCCAACAACCGTGTGCAATTCATCAATAAATAGGACAATTTGCCCGTCGGAATCGATAACTTCTCGCAATACCGATCGCAACCGTTCTTCAAATTCGCCCCGGAATTTTGCCCCAGCAATTAAACTGCCCATATCGAGGCTGAATAGTTGGCGATTTTTCAAAGATTCGGGTACATCGCCGTTGACAATGCGCTGGGCCAAACCTTCGGCGATCGCAGTTTTTCCGACTCCGGGATCGCCAATTAACACTGGATTGTTTTTTTGACGGCGGGAAAGAACTTGCACTACCCGGCGGATTTCCTCGTCGCGGCCGATTACTGGGTCGAGTTTGCCTGCTTTGGCGGCTTCTGTCAAATCGCGCCCGTATTTGCTGAGGGCGTCGGAGTTGGCGTCAGAATTTTGGTTTTGACTTTGACTTTGACTTTGGCTTTGCTTTTGATCTTTGACTTTGGTAGTAGCGCGAATTGATTTAATTGCTTCTTCGAGTTTCGCGCGATCGATCGTACCGGGCGCCGGTTTGCGATCGTATCCGGGGCGGCCCGGCGGCCCGTCGCCCCTAGTCAGCAATCGCCTACCAACTCGTTCATCTTCTAGCAAGCCTATTAATAAATGTTCAACGGCGATAAAATTATCTTGCCAAGCCTGTCTGGCAGACTCAGCAGCATCTAACATCACTTCTAAACCGCGACCGAGGTATAGTTGGTCAGCGTTGGCAACTCTCGGCTGTCGTTTAGCAAAAGCATCTAACTGCTGCGCCAAGCGGGGGACATCGACTCCGGCCTTGCTGAGAATGCTGTTTGCTAGGGCTTGCTGTTCTAGAATGGCGATCGCTAAATGTTCAACCTCTAGCTGCTGATTGGCAAAGCGGCGGGCTACATCCTGGGATTTGACTATGGCTTCCCAGGCTTCATCTGTAAATTTGCTAGGGTCTGTTGGCTGCACGTTCGTTCCTCGCAATCAAGGGGATTCCTGTTGTTATCCGTTAATATATGGTCTCACAACTATCTTAATCTTTAAACACGATTATGAATCTATGAGTGCGGTTAACGAGCGCGGAAGTTGCAACACAATTGACTGCTTGTACAAGCTTACAGCCCGCAATCCACCGCAAAAATTTGTGTAGTACGACCGGATCGGGCGATCGAACTTATGAAAATATACAGGTTATCCATTACCTATAATACTGTACGGACACAGCGCTGCCACCTCATAATTATGTCTTCGTTCGTAGTGAGGACTTTAGTCCGCATCAATTTTTGCGGACTAAAGTCCTCACTACCAACCTTTTTATTGAATTGATAAAAATTAGACTTTATTGACATTTATGTTATTTCCTACTTACCAATTTTTAGTATTTTTCCTAATTATTTTTAGCGCCATCCTCTCCTTAAAGCCCAAGGTTGACTTGTATAAAATTGTCTTGCTAATTTCCAGATTATGTCTTCGTTCGTAGTGAGGACTTTAGTCCGCATCAATTTCTGCGGACTAAAGTCCTCACTACAAACCTCTTTATTGATGTACTAAAATTTTTACTTTATTGACATCTATGCTATTTCCTACTTACCAATTTTTAGTATTTTTCCTAATTATTTTTAGCGCCATCCTCTCCTTAAAGCCCAAGGTTGACTTGTATAAAATTGTCTTGCTAATTTCCAGTTTATTATTTTATTCTTTTTGGAGCTTAGACTTTCTCGGACTCCTGATGTTAAGTACAGTCTACAATTATATCATTCTCCGAGCAGTCGATCGCAGCAAACAGCCAAAACTTGCCTTTATCTTCGGCATAGTTGTCAACATTGTCAATCTCGGCATTTTCAAATATTGCAACTTCTTTGTAACCTCATTATTTGAGATACTAAACCAGCTCAAAATTCCCGCCAATTTTCAAATATTACAAATAATCGCCCCCGTTGGCATATCATTCTACACATTTAGAATAATTTCTCATTTAATCGACTGCTACCAACAAAAAATTCCCTGTCCTAAATTTATAGACTACGCCACCTACATTACCTACTTTCCCCAAATTGCCTCCGGCCCAATCTCCCGCCCTCACGAATTTTATACGCAGCTAAATTCACCAAATAAATATGACTATAAAATCGAAGAAGTTATCGTTTTGATTTTGTCGGGACTCTTTAAAAAATATACTTTGTCGAGCTTTTTGTTTAATTTCACTCAACTACCATTCAAAGTCCCCCAGCAATACAGCAGCATAGATTTAATCCTGGCGGCAATTTCCTATTCTTGTTTGATTTACGTAGATTTCAGCGGCTACTCAGATTTAGCTAACGGTATCTCTTGCTTGCTGGGTTTCAAACCGATCGCCAATTTCAATATGCCATACCGATCGCTCAGCTTGCAAGAATTTTGGAAAAGGTGGCACATCAGTCTTTCCGAGTGGTTGAGGGATTACCTTTACTTTCCCTTAGGTGGCAATAAATACGGCAAATTGCGGAAGTACGTAAATTTACTGATAACAATGGCGATCGGCGGATTTTGGCACGGCGCAGGATTAAACTTTATTTTCTGGGGAGCACTTCACGGTTTAGGACTGATTGTCAACCATCTATGTAAAGATATTCCCCAAGCTATCCATCTCAAATTAGACTACGCCTTTCCGAGATTTGCCAAATTTTGCAGTTGGTTGTTAACCTTTACCTTTGTTACCTGTAGCTGGGTATTTTTCGGCACACCCAACTGGGAAACTGCGATGAGGTTTTTTCAAGGAATCTTTCGTTTTTCCGCTGCAACTGTTCAATTCAACTTTTGGCAATTGTATCTAGTAATTGCAGTCATTGGCGCAATCAACCTCTGGGGCGACATCATTTCCCAAGTATTGCAAACACTATTGTCATTAAAAAACCTATTCTTTCGGGTTGTCTTAGTTTCCCTGCTCGTGTATGCTATCTTAATGTTAGGCCCAAGTACGGTTCCGCCTTTTATTTACTTTAACTTCTAACAAACAAGTATAGCCTTTCGAGTTCTCACTCATGGGAATAGGGAATAGGGAATAGGGAATAGGGCATACCTGGCTTTTTTGAGAACTGCTATATATAAAGCACAAAAAAGACTTTTTTTATCTTATTACGTTCTTTCTCCTTCCTTTATGATGACAAATAACAAATAACAAATAACTTCTTATGAAAGACCGAGAAATTTTGTTAATAGTTACCTCTGTAATTCTCACCTTAATATTTTCCAACTTATCCTTATTTCTGAAAAGCTTTTCTTCAACTCCTTTAGCTAGTAGCGAAATCAAACAAGCAGCGCGACAGATCGAAATAGACGGTTTCAGGAAATCCGAACAAGATTTTTGGAGCAAAATCAAAGATATTAACTTCGATAGCATTTCCAAGAAACCCGACAAAATCCCGGTCAAAACCGCAACAAAATCGGCAGTCATCCTCCCAAAGCCTGCCAAGAAACCCACTCCATCCAAACCAAAACTAACCGTAGCTTATCGCAAATTTTTATTTATTGGAGATTCCGTAATGTTCGATTTAGGAACTCAACTCCAGTACACTCTTAAAGAAAAATACAATATCTCAAATACCAAAATCGACTACAAAGTATCGAGCGGATTAAATCGGATAGATTATTATGACTGGTACGCTAGAACCAGTCAAATCATCCAGGATTACGGGCCAGACGTAGTAATAATTTTGTTCGGAGGCAATGACACTCAAGATATCACCGATAACCAAGGAAAATATCGGGCTATTTTAACCCCAGAATGGCAAAAAGCTTATCAAGCAAGAGTAGATAAATATGCCAAATTACTTGGCTCTTCCACAGTAAAAAAAGTGTATTGGGTTGGTCAATCGATATCTAACAAATCTTCGTACATCAAAGCTTTTCCCATCATGAACGACATCTATAAAAATGCCAGCAAGTCTTCATCAAAAATAGAATTTATTTCTACTTGGGATGCTTTTGCTGAAGCAGGGAATTTTGTCCCCGTAGTTGCTGACAAATCCGGCAAGCGAGGTTATGTAAAAATTAATGATGGCGTGCACTTTACATCCCACGGAGCTCAAATTATCAGCGACTTAATTGTTGACAAAATGGCGAAGGACAAAATTTTAAAACTCCCGAAAAAGAAAGCAGCATCCTAGGTTTATTCGAGTCAAAAAAAATAGCCTGCAAATTAGACATTTTATCGGATTTGTGTAAAATTATATACCTAGTCGCCGACAGATATTTGCGTTGCTCAACTCGGTTGCTATAGAAAATATCGGTTTTATAGCGATCCTAAATCATTTGTGTAATTCTTGTAGGGGCTCTTACCCCTCGTGAAGAACCGGATAGATAGGGGGTAGGCACGGGGGCGCTACCCCTACAAATTTATCTGAATCATTTAGGATTGCTATATTAACTAACCATACCGTTCGGGACTAATATTGACAAAAAGCAGCAGTAGATGTAGAGTTGCATTCAGCATCGGACAACGACGTTAAGATCTAGCAATTGTCATGGCGACAAATTATGACAAGCAATCTCTGGAAACTCGATCGCACTAGCATACCTGAGTCAATGGAGTGCAGCGACACAGCGCTCATCTTCAGTCTCACCAAATATACTCAACCTTGGGAAAGAATAAACACCGTTGAAGGCATCTTGCAACAATGCGGAATCGCTCCTTTTGCTGAAGTTCTGGACGTACCCAAAAGCGGAATATTAGGGCAAGATATACCAGAATCCGCTAGAAAACCGCATCCAAATTTGCTGTTTCGGGCTTTGGCAATTCAAGCATTGGGCAAGGTGCGAGAGGGTATTATATCAAGTGAGGAACCTGTATCAAGTGATTTTAGCGAAAATAAGCTAGCGGTGTTGGAACAGGAAGCGCTAGGGGGATCGACTCCTTTAATTCGGTGGTGTGCTGCTGTTAGCATTCAGTCAATTTTGTTGGATGAATGGCAAGCGCAAGGCAAGGAATCTGCTGGCCATGTCACAATTAATGCAGCAGAAATTGAGCAGCGGGTTGTAGAAGAGCAAATTAAACTGTTAGCCAGCAATAAATTTGCTTTGAACGACAACAGCAGAATGGACAGCGGTAAGGAATACGAGAATTGTCTCGATTTTTGGGTATACGGCCCTAGCTGGCTGCTGCTGGGTGTGTCAATGGATTGCGAGGAATATCTGTTTTGGGTCGATCGCGTATTTCCTGCGATCGCAATTACGGATAATGGCTACAAATTTCATGCCGAAAAGGATGCAGCCATCACAAACTTTTTGGATGTGGCGAAAAATAATTTTAAGGAATGGGAATTCTCCCAAATAGTTGCCAAAGTTTTTGAGTTCCTGCACCACCCAGAGGCGGCGATCAAAAATCGAGCGGCAATTATTTTAGAACCTTACCAAGATCGGCTAGACCGAAAATCGGCGCAAATTATGACAGCGCTGCTATATAAATTTCATGTAGAACATCAGTCTTTAGAATCTCTGACCATTCCCGAAATTGAGGAGTGCAAAGCCTCACTATATCTAGGTAAAAAGGAAATTGACGGCGTGTATTCTGATGCTGTGTCGCTGTGCGGCGATGATGTCGCAATGGCAAATTTCTTGTCAGAGAAACAGAGGGAATACCAAAATACTGTAGACGAGCATATTAACAATTTGAGCAAGTTAGTTAAGTCGATTCTAGATTGTCAGAGCTTGTTAGATGCGAATAGGGAACTTTTGTATTTGACAGTAGAGCGGCTGCAAGAATGGGATCAGACCCTTGGCAATAAACTGGCTGGGCACCGCAACAAACTCCAAAACGTGAGTGTTGACAAAAGCACATCCGAGCAGTGCATAAACCTCGACAACGATTTGAATTTAATCAGAGATTCTTTGCAGTCTACTTTGTATGAAGTCACATCAAAAATTAACAGCAAAATTAGAGATTTAGAACTTTCGGCGTCCAAAAATAACAAGACTGCAACACAGATGTTTAAGTGGACGTGGCTATTGTTAGGAGTGTGGTTTTCAATAGGGCTAGTTTTGTATTTATCCGATGCAGTGATTAACTCGATATTGACCGTCAACTACTACCAAAGTGAATTTCTAGTCTATTGGACTATGTTCTTTATTGTGATGGTGGTATTTTTGTTAGTATTAGCTATATTCTTTGCGACGCTCGCTGCCTTAGACAAGCGCCGAGAATCTAAATTAATTCCTAAATTTGATAGTTTAAGCCAAATAGGGAACAGTTTTTCTATTTTGTGGCAAAAGAGTTACTTGCAGCAATTTGTACCGTCAGTGCGATCGAATTAAAAGTGTGGAAAACCCCTTAGCATTCTGTCAGTAGCAGAGCAGTTTTATTGTCGTCAGACAAAAGAGGTACGTAGTTGCGCTTCAGCGCTCTTGGGTACGTAGTTGCGCTTCAGCGCTCTTGGGTACGTAGTTGCGCTTCAGCGCTCTTCCCTAATAGGATATGATAAAGAGCACTATTTGTGCAACGACAAATTATGTACGTAGTTGCGCTGTCTTCGCTCTTCCCTAATCTTATAAAGCAATACCGTTTACTTAAGACCGCCCTGGGGGTAAACCGCTATGAAAAATAGATACGGAGATTGCTTCGTTCCTCTCTTCGGACATCTTAAGTAAACCGTATTGTCTTATAAAGAGCGCTGAAGCGCAACAACATACCTTGGCCGGGACGTTGCTCTTAGCATCGTCCTACTACGACTAAGATGCTGCTTCCGCAGTTAGTTTCTGACTGCTACTACCTTGATTTTTCAGTTGAATTAATTCAATTTTATATCCATCTGGATCTTGGACAAAAGCAATGACTGTTGAACCGTGCTTCATCGGGCCCGGTTCGCGAATAACTTTGCCGCCGCGGGCTTTAATTGCTTCGCAAGTACCGTAAATATCGTCAACGCCGATCGCAATATGACCGTAAGCATCACCCAAATTGTACTCTGCGACGCCCCAATTGTAGGTTAATTCCAAAACTGTAGTGTCGGATTCGTCGCCGTAGCCCACAAAAGCCAGAGTAAATTTACCGTCTGGATAGTCCTTTTGTCGCAGCAATCTCATCCCCAGAACCTCAGTGTAAAATGTGAGGGACTCTTCCAGGTTTCCGACTCGGAGCATCGTGTGTAGTAGTTGCATTTAGCTCACTCCAAATTTTTTAAGCTTTTTTAATTTTACCGAGATCTTGGTGGAAAAAACCGCGACGGGAAAATTTACTTGATTTTAGGCTCGATACGCTTGGGTTAAAACTGTTTATGCCCCGGAGATCCCCTAAATCCCCCTTAAGAAGGGGGACTTTGACAATTCTCTTATTCCCCCCGGAGATCCCCTAAATCCTCCTTAAGAAGGGGGACTTTGACAATTCTCTTGTCCCCCCCTTTTTTAAGGGGGGCTAGGGGGGATCTGCCTTAACTGAAGCAGATTGCGTTTTAGCTTGATTTTTACTCAACAAAAACCACCACAATTCTAAACCAATTAAGCTCAATCCGCCTGCTGTTATGCCAATTTTTAAACTTAGCGGTTGTTCTATTTTCAGAAATTTAGCAGTTGATTTTGCCGGATGATTTGATATTTGATTGGCTCGAACTCCCGATGCAAGTCCGAGCACAATTCCTAAACCTGCGAGACTTCCTAAAACTTGACGCTGGCTAAACATTTATCAAATTCCTCCTAAATTATGCAATAACTTTGACTTTAAAATTCCGCAACCGCAAAGCATTAGTCACTACCGAAAGCGAACTAAAAGCCATTGCTGCACCAGCGATAATCGGATTGAGCAACCAGCCAAAAATCGGGTATAAAATGCCCGCTGCGATCGGGATGCCTGCGATGTTGTAAATAAAGGCAAAAAACAGATTTTCGCGGATGTTCCGCATGGTGGCGCGGGAAAGTTGAATTGCTGTAACTATGCCTTGCAAATCGCCGGAAATTAAGGTAATGTCGCTGGCTGCGATCGCCACATCAGTGCCGGTACCGATCGCAATTCCGACATCCGAAGCGGCCAAAGCAGGAGCATCGTTAATCCCGTCTCCCACCATCGCTACAATTTTGCCTTCTCCTTGCAGCGCTTGGATTTGAGCAGCTTTTTGGTGGGGTCTAACTTCGGCAAAAATCCGAGTAATTCCTACCGATTGGGCGATCGACTCCGCAGTCGCGCGGTTATCCCCAGTCAGCATCGCCACCTCTAAACCGAGTTTTTGCAGCGCTTTTACCGCCCGCGCTGACGAAGGTTTCAGAGCATCGGCAATGGCCATAATTGCCTCAATTTTGCCCTCTACAGCCATCCAAACCACCGTTTTGCTCGCAGCTTCAAAAGCTCGCGCGCGCAGCTCCAGATATTCAGTATCGCAGCCTAGTTCCTGCATCCACCTGAAGCTTCCCAGGGCGATCGACTTTCCCCCCGAAACACCTCGCACGCCGCTCCCCGCCACAGCCTCAAAATCCTGAATATCTGTCAACTTCACCTCTTGAGATTGACCGTATCTAACCACAGCTTCCCCTACAGGATGCTCCGAATTTCGCTCTACAGACGCCGCCAATTGCAGCAACTTTAACTCATTGCTCTGGGCGGTTCCTTTAATTGTCACAAAATCAGTAACAGTCGGCTTGCCTTCCGTAAGCGTTCCAGTTTTATCTAACACAATAATTTGAATTTTGTGAGCCAATTCTAAACTATCGGCTCCTTTAATTAAAATCCCATTTTCTGCACCTTTACCCGTGCCAACCATCACAGCAGTGGGAGTCGCCAAACCCAAAGCGCAGGGACAGGCAATAATCAACACTTCCACCATTGTCACCGTCGCCAAAGTGAAGTTACCCATCGCGTTAAACCAAATAATAAAAGTAGCTAAAGCGATGGCAATTACTACAGGAACAAACCAACCAGTTACTTGGTCTGCTAACTTTTGAATCGGTGCTTTTGAAGCTTGGGCATCCTGCACCATCTTAACAATTTGAGCTAAAAATGTATCTTTGCCAACTCTGGTAGCGCGAAACCGAAAGCTGCCTGTTTTGTTAATTGTCGCTCCAATAACTTCATCGCCAAGTTGCTTTTTGACAGGCAAACTTTCCCCCGTAACCATTGCTTCGTCTACCGTCGAAGCACCTTCAATTACCTCTCCATCTACGGGGATTTGCTCGCCCGGACGCACCTGCACAATGTCACCAATTGCCACTTGGGCGATGGGTACTTCTAACTCTTCCCCCTTGCGAATAATTCGAGCAGTTTTTGCTTGCAAACCCATGAGTTTGCGAATTGCTTCCGAAGTCTCTCCCTTCGCTCTATTTTCGAGGTTTTTCCCCAACAAAATTAACGCGATCACGCTGGCCGCAACTTCGTAATAAACGCTAGGAGTCAAACCTTGGGCGGTAAATAAACCGGGCAAAAATGTCACAAATACCGAATAAAAGTAAGCAGCACTTGTCCCCAAAGCAATCAGGGTATCCATTGTGGCGACGCGCCGTTTTAACGATTTCCAAGCCCCCACATAAAACGATTTACCGCACCAAAACTGTACTGGTGATGTCAGCACTAATTGCAGCCAAAAATTGTGCAGCCATGCGGGAATGAATGGCAGGTGCCAGCCTGTCATGGTTGGAATGCCACCCAAAACCAGTATAATGCTGATGCTGCCTGCGATCCAGAGTTTTCGCTGCAAGTTTTGAGATGCGGATTTGCGATCGGCTTTTTCTGCATCATCCTCTGCCATTTCTTGCAGGGGCAAAGCTTCGTATCCCGCCGCACCAACAGCTTCTTGAATAATTGTTAAGTTGGTTTCCTTCGAGTCATATTGGATGGTTGCTTGTTCCATCCCAAAATTGACGCTGCACCCAATTACGCCGGGGACAGATTTAATTGCTTGTTCGATAGAGGAAGCACAAGCAGCACAACTCATGCCCCGCAATTTAAGTGTGAGATTGTCCATAAATGCCCTCCTAAATTAGACAATTACTTCCCGGCTTCAAATGGCCAGAAAAAAAAAGGATACAAGCCCCGGAATTCTGTCGTGGACAGTCAAAAGAATTTGACTATTGTCCAATCTCCTAGATTCATCTGTGGAGTAATATTATGTCCTGTAAATTACCATAATAAAAACGGTTTGTAGTGAGGACTTCAGTCCTCATAATTCAGAGGACTGAAGTCCTCACTACAAACAAATCTTATCATGGTCGTTCTCTGCGGACATGATATAAATCTAAAATCTAAAATCTAAAATCAACTTGCTGGATAGCCAGCAGATGCGATCGCTTTTCTAACATCACTTTCCGGCTTAGCCGTTTGAATCGCGACCATTTTTGTCTTGAGATCCGCCTCAACAGCAGCGGCTGAGTCAATAGCTTGGACTGCTTTTGTGATTGTATTCACACAAGCCGAACAAGCCATTTTGGGGACTTTTAGCTCTAAAGTCATAATTGCAACCTCAGCAGAAACTACTCTGCTTCATAGATGAATTAACTCCATTATAAAGTCTCCAGCTAGCAGGAGAGTCAAGGGTAAATCCCAAATTAATTATTAAGTTTTACTGAAACTCATGCTTTATCTAATTGATGGCACGGCAAGATTTTTTTACAACTTAGACTCAAGAATTTCATGCTAATTTCATTTATATGTGAGAGACTGAATAAACGTGGCAGTTTTAAGGATATAAAATCTATGAAACCAATTTCATTAAAAACAGGCTTGGCAGTGCTAATCTTGACCGCCACAGCCACCGCAACCAGCGGAATTCTAGCAGCTTGTTCAAAATCTCCTACCAGCCCAACTCAAGCCCCAAATGTTACCGCAACAACCCAAGCGAACAACAAGCAAGACGCGGCACAAAGTGGCGGCATGGGTGGTATGAATCATGGCATGAATCACAATATGTCAATGGATTTAGGCCCGGCTGATGCCGACTACGATTTGCGATTTATTGATGGCATGACAGTACACCATCAAGGTGCTGTAAACATGGCGAAAGAGGTGCTCAACAAGTCGAAGCGCCCGGAAATGAAAAAACTAGCTAATAACATTATTGCCGCTCAAAACCGCGAAATCAATCAAATGAAAGAGTGGCGAAAAACTTGGTATGCCAAAGCCGACAGTACGCCAATGGCTTATCACGCTCAAATGAATCACATGATGCCAATGACTCCCGAACAAATGCAAGCCATGATGATGAGCATGGATTTAGGAGTGGCTGATGCTGAATTTGACCTCCGATTTCTGAATGCGATGATTCCCCATCACGAAGGAGCTTTAGTGATGGCCCAAGATGCGTTGCAGAAGTCGAAACGGCCGGAAATGAAGAAATTATCTCAAGAGATTCTGACTTCGCAAAAGCAAGAGATTGAAGAAATGAAACAGTGGCGCCAAGCTTGGTACAAAAAGTAGTGATGGGGCGGATAAATTAATTGCAATATCTGTAGATACTGTCTTGATTTTTCAGGGTAGCTAGAGTATAATTGGAGTCGCACGGGTTTGGGGTTTTAAAAATCCAAAAAGCCTTCATCCCCAATTATTTGAGCGCTACTCCTTGACAGTTCCAGACAGTATCTACAATCCGATCGCAATTCTATGAAACGAGCAGTATTTCTCGACCGCGATGGCGTTCTCAATATCGAAGCTGGCTACATTCACAAACTAGAAGATTTGCATTTAATTCCCGGCATAGCTGAAGCTGTACGTCGTTTAAATGACCGACAAATATTTTGCTGTTTGGTTTCCAATCAATCGGGGCCGGCGAGGGGTTATTATCCTGTGGCCCACGTTGAAGCTTTGCACAAACGCCTGTGTTTGTTATTAGAAACCGCAGCGGGAGCCCGGTTAGATGCTCTTTATTATTGTCCTTATTTGAGCGCAGCGGAAGGCGGAACAAATCCAGAATTTACCCGGTATACGACTTGGCGAAAACCGAATACGGGGATGTTGGTAGCGGCGGCTTGGGAACACGATTTGGATTTGGCGAATAGTTTTATGGTGGGGGATAAAGCGACGGATGTTGATATGGCTCACAATGCCGGTTGTACGGGTATTTTGGTGCAGACTGGTTACGGGGAAAGCGTGTTGAGTGGGGAGTATCAGCACCATACTAAACCTGATTTTATTGCTGCAAATTTAGCTGCGGGGGTTGAGTGGATTTTGCAACATTTTGATGATTAATATGATGATTAATATCATCTCCGGTGGATTACGATTGACAGTTGACAGTAGACAGTTGACAGTAGAAAGCTAAGCGTCAGGTGCGTCAGCGGGGATGGAATGAGCAACCCGCAGCCAAAACCTTCAGCCCTCTAACGCACTCTATAATTTGTATGAATTCAATCTAAGATTCATGAAATATAGCGGTTATCGAAAAAGTGAGGTATGCCCTATGCCCTATGCCCTATGCCCTATGTCCTATGCCCTATGCCTTATTTACCTCATCTTTTTGAGAAAGGCTATAAGTCTAGGGCATTTTGCAGGAAAGAGCTACGTAAGGAAGGGCGACTGTAAAGGTAGTACCAACCCCGATTTTGCTTTCGCAGGCGATCGCACCTCCTTGCAAATCCACAGCTTTTTTAACAATCGTCAATCCCAAACCGTTACCTTTAATCTTTCCACTATTCTTGCAACGGTAAAACATTTCAAATATTTTCCCTACTTCGGTTTCTGGGATGCCCATACCTTCGTCTCGGATGCGAATAATTAGTAAAGGAGAGTTAATATTTTTAAATGGGGAATTGGCAAACAAAGACTGAGTAGACAAGCAGAAAATAGCTTCTTTGTCTCCCTCGCCTGGTTGACGGCATTCCAATTCTAAGGTTATTTGCCCGCCGTCGGGAGAATATTTTATGGCGTTGACGATTAAGTTAGAAATAATGCCGTGCAGCAATTGTTGATCTAACATCGCGCTGGTAACGGCAGACGGGCTGAATCTTAGTTTGTGTTTGGCTTCATTTCCTAGCTGCAATTGATCCAGCAAATCTTGACAAAATTCGAGTAAATTTATCGGTAATGGATTGCATTTGAGTCTCCCTGCTTCTGCTCGGCCCATGAACAGCATATCCTCGATTAGCTGGTTCATCTTTTGGGTAGCTGAGTGCACTAGGCGCAGGGTTTTGACTTGAGATTCGTCACTGCTGCGAGTGCGATCGAGCTCTAGGAGCTCGGCAGAGATTAAAATCGTGTTCAGCGGGTTGCGCAATTCGTGGGCAGCCATTGATATATACTGGTTTTGGCGGTGCGCTTTTTCTTCCACCGACTCTCTGGCTGCTTCCGAAGCTTTGAGAGCTGCTCGCATTTTGGTTTCGATTTCGTGCCTGTGGAGGGCAATCTCGATCGCCACCCGCAAATCATTTTGTTGAAATGGTTTGATAATGTAACCGAATGGGTCTGTAATTTTCGCTCTCTGCATCGTTTTATCGTCGGCATAAGCTGTTAAAAATACTGTCGGTATATCTATCTTATTTCTGATTTTTTCGGCGGCTGTCACGCCGTCCATCTCACCTTTAAGCACGATATCCATCAGCACTAAATCTGGCGGACTTTCGTCTACTTTTTCTAGAGCTTCTTCTCCTGAAGCAACAATAGCTGTTACTGCATAACCCAGCTTTTTTAATCTGCCTGCTATGTCCTGGGCGACAATTATTTCGTCTTCTACTACCAAAATTTTTATAGGATTCATCTTTTTTTATTAAATGCGACGCCGATAATTTAACTCAAGGAAAGTAATATGGTAACAAGTTCCGCACTCAGTGTCAATAACCAGATTTCCTTCTAATTGCTGAGTTAACATCCGCACTAATCGCAATCCTAATGTTTCGCTACTTTCCACATCAAAGTCCGCCGGAAATCCGCTGCCGTTGTCTTGAATACTTAAATGAAATTCAGGAAATTTACTTCCATTAAAATTAATAGTAATTTCTCCCGATGAACTTTGATTGAAAGCATACTTTAAGGAGTTTGAAACCAGTTCATTGATAATTAAACCGCAAGGAATTGCTGTTTCTATATTTAAATGTATGGGATCGACATTGAGATTGAATTTGATAGAATTTTTACCACAACCAAAAGATTGATACAAATTAGCAATCAAGTTTTCAACGTAAGGGGGGAGGTGGATTCGATCGATATTTTCCGATTGATAAAGTTGCTCGTGAATCAGAGCCATTGAATGGATGCGGGTTTGGCTTTCTTCAAATAAAGCAAGCGTCGGTTCGTCTTCAATGTATTGAGCTTGAAGTTGCAGCAGGCTGGAAACTACCTGCATATTATTTTTGACTCGGTGGTGAATTTCTTTGAGCAATACTTCTTTTTCGCGGAGTGCCGCTTGGATGCGGGCCTCGGTCAATTTGCGATCGCTAATATCTTCGCAAATACCCGCCAGCCGATAAATTTTGCCCGCTTCGTCATAAATGGGAAAAGCTCGATCGCACACCCAGCGAATTGTGCCGTCTGGCAACAAAATCCGATATTCGATACTGGTGGACTCGCCCTGCAACACTCGCGGAATTCCCTCTTGTAGCAAATGTATATCCTCTGGATGCACCCACTCCATCCATTTTATCGGCTCGGCATACAATTCTTCGCGGCTGCGCCCCCAGATTTGCTCGTAAGCTGGGCTCAGATACAATAAATCGGTAAAGTCAGCAGCAACTAGCCAGAAGGAATCTTGGATATTTTCGGCAAGCTGGCGGAAGCGTTCTTCACTTTCACGGATCGCTTTTTCTGCCTGTTTGCGATCGCTAATATCTTCTGCAATCCCAACAATGCGGTAAATTTCACCACCTTGATTTCTAATCGGAAAAGCCCGATCGCGAATCCAGCGAATTTCGCCGTCCGGCCTGACAATGCGATACTCAATCTCGTCTTCAGCTAGAACTTGTTTAGTGAATGCAGCAATCACCCTAGCGCGATCTTCTGGATGGAGTGACTCTGCAAAAAAGCGCCCGCAAGCATACAAATCAGCACTGCTTCGCCCCCAAATTTTTTCGTAACCCGGACTGACATAAATAAATTCTTGGGGCTGAACGCCTACCATCCAAAACACGCTTTCAATATTTTCTGCTAGCTGTCGGAACCTTTCTTCGCTTTCCTTCAGTGCTGCTTCAGCTTGTTTGCGATCGCTAATATCTTCTATGACTGCTACATTATAAATTGCTCCGCTCAACGGTTCTTGCACGAGCGAAACAGTGATATTTACCCAAATTAAAGAAGCGTCTCGACGCACCAAGCGTTTTTCCATGTTGAAACAGTCAATTTCCCTGGCAAACAATCTGTGATTTTTTGCTAAGTCTGGATCTAGATCTTCACAGTAACTGACATCCATCCAAGTTCCGCACAGCAACTCTTCCGCAGTATATCCCAAAATATTACAGAACTTTTGGTTGACTCGCAAATAGCGGCCATTTTTATCGCAGTGAGTAATGCCGACTGCTGCTTGTTCGACGGTTGCGCGAAAACGTTCTTCACTATCTCTAAGGGCAGCTTCTGCTTTTTTGCGATCGCTAATATCGCGCTGCACGCCAAAATACCCGACAATTCTGCCCTGGGAATCGTCAATGCAAATATAATCGCCTTCGACCCACATTAGCTCACCATCAAACTTGCGATTGTCAGTTTCGATGTGAATTCTGCCAGCATCAAAAAATTGCCTGATAATTTCTCTGTCACCAGCCAAGTTGTGGAACAAGAAAGAGTTAAGCGTCACGCCAATAAACTCTTCCCTAGTAGCTCCGTATTGAGCGATCAAAGCATCATTTGCCTTCGTTACCCGCCCGTTAGAAAATACGTAATCCAAAACTTTTTCTTTGTCAGAGGTATCGCGCCAGTACACGGGTTCGTCCAGCATCACAAAGAAAAAACCATCTAAAGATTGCGAAAAAAACAATTCTAGCTGTTGCTGGCTTTCCCGCAAAAATTCTTCGGTACGCCAGCGATTGATAATTTCTTCCCGCAAGTGTTGGTTAGCTATTCTTAAATCTTCAGTACGCTTGTGATATTTTATTTCTAGCTCATTTTTCAGGCGTTGCAGCACGAATTCTGACTGTTTGTTTTCTGTAATATCTTGAGTAACTACCATGCCTGCAAAAATTTCTGCCTGGTCGTTTTTGACTGGAGAAACTGTTGTTGAATAAAATCGATCGCGATATTTATATTCAAAATTATTCTCTTCTCCTGCTAAAGCTGCGCGATATTTGGTCTCAAAAAAATCCAAATCTTCTGGCGGCGATATTTCCGACAAGGTTTTGCCTTCCACCAATTCTTTGGACAAACCAACTACTGCCAAACCTTGACCGTCAACCAAAATATAGCGCAGATCGGGATCGAACAAAAATACCGATCCATTCGGATAATGCTTGATGAGAGTTCGGTACATTTCCTGGCTTTTTTCAAGAGATGCGATTAACTCAATTCGATCTAGGGCGACTCGCTTGTGTTCAGTAATATCTATAACAATACCGAGAGTTTGTTTCGGCGAACCGTCAGAGTTTCTCAAGAAAACAATATCTCTGCCCATAAACCAGCGCCATTCACCCCGAGCATTTCTCAGCCTGTACTCGCACTCAAATATTTCGCCGTCCTTAAGTGTTGATATTTTTGCTTGGATTTCCGGGATTTTCAGCAAATCATCGGGGTGCATAATTGTGGCAAAAAGTGCGTCTCCTAACTGTTGAACTTGTTCGGAGGAATAGCCGAGAATTTGGTTAACTTGGTTGTTGGTATAAATATTTCGATTTTCAGTAATATCGTAAATGTAAGCAAGACCTGGAAGTGCTTCGGTTATACTGTGAATAAACTTTTGATTTTCTCGGAGAGCGGCTTCTGCCTCAATTCGCTCGGTGATATCTTGGGCAACTCCGACTATTTGTTTTGGCCTGCCGTCAGGAGTGCGAGAAAAAATTGCGTGCCGATCGTGAAACCACCGCAATTCGCCGCTAGGTTGGACAATTCGGTACTCTGTTTCCAGAATTTCTCCATCTTTAGCTAGGGCTATTTCTGTTTCGACGTGAACTATAAGTTTCTCTATATCTTCAGCATAAACTAGCAAAGAAAAGGCATCGTTTCCCATTTCCTGAACTTGTGCCGCCGTGCGACCATAAAACTCGCCGATGTAGCGATTTCCATAGAGATTGCGGTTTTCTATGAGGTCGTAAATGTATAAAACACCGGGGGTAGTATCAGCTACCCTTTGCATAAATTCTTGATTTTGTCGCAAAGAATCTTCTGTTTGAGTTAACTCAACGATATCTCTTTTCAGTTGTGCTTCTAATTTGCGCCGCAATTCTATTTCTTCCTGCAAATTTTCTTCGAGTTGCCGAATTTTTGCTTTTTGCTCTGCTACTAGCGCTTCGCAGGTTGTGAGGGCGCGATCGATCTCTGTGGGCTCACTACACATAGTAAGTTATTAATTGGCAGTTGCGGACTAGAGTTGTGTCTAGCCTAACATTAGAAGGCTCCAGTCTTGACTGCAAACTAGCACCATTTCACACAAAATTTACAAATATATTAAGTTTTACCCAGAAAAGGCTATTTTATTTAAAAAATATCATGTCCGGTCGATTACCACAAGCAAAACGGTTCGTAGTGCGGACTTGAGTCCGCAGCTTAAGAGCGGACTCAAGTCCGCACTACAAACTGTTTGTAAAATTGACTGCCGCCAGACAAAAGATTTATTAACTTCTGCCTTGTTACCAGAAATAATTGGTTGAAAGCCTCTGGGTTTGGCGTAGAAATTAAAAGAAGACGATTCATTACTCCCATCCTCGGAATTCCAGGTAGAGGTTGCCCTCAAGCGGTCAACTGTCAACTGTCAACTGTCAACTGTCAACTGTTGAAACATAGCTGCCTTCATTTAGGAGCTCCGGCGGTCAAAACTTCATGACTGTCAATTGTCACCAAAACATCATCTTCAATTCTCACACCTATACCGCGCCATTTTTCAGGAACCTCCGGCTGTCCTTCAACGGGTTTAATATAAGGAGAAATATAAATCCCCGGTTCGACCGTCAGAACTTGTCCTGCTTGCAAAAGTTGCGGATTTTCGCCGTACTGATAAACACCGACATCGTGTACGTCCAATCCCAGCCAGTGACCAGTGCGGTGCATATAAAATGGTTTGTATTTCTCTTCTTTAATTATCTCTTCAATGTCGCCGACCAAAAGTTTTAAATCCATTAAACCTTCCACCAAAACGCGCACTGCGGTTTCGTGAATTTTGCTGTAAGGATTTCCGGGATATACTTGACTAATTGCCTGGGTTTGTGCTTGCAAAACTAAGTCGTAAATAGTCTGTTGTTCGGTGGTGAATTTGCCGCTGACGGGAAAGGTGCGAGTAATGTCGGCATTGTAGTAGCCGCAAGCACAACCGGCATCTATTAACAGCAAATCGTTTTCCTGCATTTGGCGGTTGTTTTCGATGTAGTGGAGGACGCAGGAATTGTAACCGGATGCAACAATTGAAGGGTAGGCGGGAGTGGCGCCGTTCCTGCCGAAAATATGTTCGATTTCTGCTTGAATTTCGTATTCGTACCTGCCTGGTTTGGCAAATTCTCGGGCGCGGTTGTGGGCGGTAACGGAGATATTAGCGGCTTTTCGCATTAAGGCTAATTCTGTTTCGCTTTTTACCAGCCGCATCGGGTGTAATATGATGTTGGAATCTTCGATCGCAGTGGGGCCTGTACCGCGTTTGGGGTAGGTTGCCATCAAGCTTTGCCAGTGCTTGAGGACTGTTTGGTCGAAATTGCGATCGCGCCCGAAGTGATAATATATGCGATCGGCTTTTTCTAAATATTTGGGTAGTTTTTCGGCAAGTTCGGCGATGGGAAACGCTTCATCGGCGCCGTACAACTCCTTAGCGCCTTCAACTCCAGCGCGATAACCGTGCCAAGTTTCTTTTTCCAAGTCTTTTGGCTGAACAAACAAAACAAATTTGTGTTCTTCGTGGTGCGGGGCCAAAACTGCTACCGCCGCAGCTTCGTTGAAACCGGTTAAATAGAAAAAATCGCTATCTTGTCGGTAGGCGTATTCAACATCGTTGTGCATGACGGCTGCGGGCGCGCTGCGAAATATTGCTGTCCCGCTGCCAATTTTTGCCATTAACTGTTCGCGTCTTTGCCGGTATTCGCTGGGGTTGGTCATTCGATTTTAGATTTTAGATTTGGGATCTTGGATTGCGGCCTAAGTATCGAGAGGGAGCAAAGCGTGCAAGCATTTATAGTGCTGTCCCCGCTCGCGAGCGGGGACAGCACTACAACAACAAATGCTTTTTGCAAAACTGAGTCTTCTATCTCGATCGACATTTTATATCGTGTCCGGTCGGTTGACCGCGATAATATCCGTTCGTTCGTAGTGCGGACTTCAGTCCGCAGCATATTGCGGACTGAAGTCCGCACTACGAACAGTTTTTTTGTTATAGTAATCGACCGGACATGATATTAGACTTATTCGATCGCCAATTTACAACTATAGTCAACCATCCGTGACAAAGATGAGTTGCGATCGACTAAAGTCCACCTGGGATCGAACTTTGACCAATTTTCACCATCTTGGCTAACTCGGACAGTTCTAAACTGTCGCAGCCGACAATCAACTTCCATCTGCGCCTGCATTTTTTCGTTACTAAACTGCTGAGTTCCTAAAACAGTTCTCACAGCATAAGAGGGAGCACCGGGAAAATTTGATTTACTTAATTTTACGCTGCTGGGGTCAATGCAAATATCTACAAAACATCTTAATTTTTCGGCGCGGGCGCTCAAAGTATTGAGGGGAATAAAAATTAAAGTCGCTATTAAAACTATTGACAAGTTCTTAGTTGTATGCTTGTAAAATCTAGTTTTCATCTGCGTTAATTTGCGTTCATCTTTGGTTATTCTATCAAAAATTAACTCGGCGGTTGAAACCGCTTCTACACAGACAAAACCCGACGGGAGCGGGTTGAATTTCTTCAATTAACTCGGCGGTTGAAACCGCTTCTACACAGACAAAACCCGCCTGCGCGGGTTGAATTTCTTCAATTAACTCGGTTGAAACCGCTTCTACACAGACAAAACCCGACGGGAGCGGGTTGAATTTCTTCAATTAAGTCGGTTGAAACCGCTTCTACACAGACAAAACCCGACGGGAGCGGGTTGAATTTCTTCAATTAAC
>NZ_JAHREU010000046.1:23731-40611 GCF_020883145.1 Microcoleus sp. CAWBG27 | reverse complement strand
CGGTTGAAACCGCTTCTACACAGACAAAACCCGACGGGAGCGGGTTGAATTTCTTCAATTAACTCGGCGGTTGAAACCGCTTCTACACAGACAAAACCCGACGGGAGCGGGTTGAATTTCTTCAATTAAGTCGGTTGAAACCGCTTCTACACAGACAAAACCCGACGGGAGCGGGTTGAATTTCTTCAATTAACTCGGCGGTTGAAACCGCTTCTACACAGACAAAACCCGACGGGAGCGGGTTGAATTTCTTCAACTCGGCGGTTGAAACCGCTTCTACACAGACAAAACCCGCCGGGAGCGGGTTGAATTTCTTCAACTCGGCGGTTGAAACCGCTTCTACACAGACAAAACCCGCCTCCGCCGGTTGAATTTCTTCAACTCGGCGGTTGAAACCGCTTCTACACAGACAAAACCCGACGGGAGCGGGTTGAATTTCTTCAATTAACTCGGCGGTTGAAACCGCTTCTACACAGACAAAACCCGACGGGAGCGGGTTGAATTTCTTCAATTAACTCGGCGGTTGAAACCGCTTCTACACAGACAAAACCCGCCGGGAGCGGGTTGAATTTCTTCAATTAACTCGGCGGACTTTGTTTGTTTGGCGTGCGAATTCTATTCGCCCTGAGTTTTTAAAGCTGAGGAACGTATTGTTCTTTTTCAGGAACAAAAGTGTATTCAGAGACGATTAGGCGCAACTCTTCGCCGTCGATAGTTTCTTTTTCGATTAACAAATCGACTAGCCGATCGACTACGGTACGATTGTCGCGAATAATTCGGCGGGCTTCGTCGTAACAACGATCGACAATTTCCCGCACTTGTCCGTCAATCCGAGAGGCAATTTCTTCGGAATATTCCGATCGCGCCGTGTAGTCCCGGCCGAGGAAAATCTCGCTTTGTTGAGCTTCTAGGGCGATCGGGCCCAAGGTAGACATCCCGTAGCGAGTAACCATTTGGCGGGCCATACCGCTGACTTGCTGCAAGTCGTTGCCGGCACCAGTGGTAACTTCAGCGTCGCCGAAAACTACTTCTTCGGCTGCGCGGCCGCCCAAAGCACCGCTAATCCGGGCTAGGATTTGGGATCTTGAAATCAAACCTTGGTCTTCGCTGGGCATGAACCAGGTTAAACCGCGGGCTTGTCCGCGAGGAACTAAGGTAACTTTTTGTACGGGATCGTGGGCTTGAATGACTGTACCGACGATCGCGTGGCCGATTTCGTGGTATGCAATCAAGCGTTTGCTCTTGCTGTCTACCAACGGTGTGCCTTCCATACCTGCGACGACGCGATCGACTGCATCGTCAATTTCCAGCATCGTAATCGCATCTTTGCGGCGTCTTGCTGTCAAAATAGCAGCTTCGTTGAGCAAGTTAGCCAAATCAGCACCGGTAAAGCCAGGAGTGCGGCGGGCGATCGCATCCAAAGAAATCTCCTCAGACAGCTTCTTGTTGCGCGCGTGAACTTCTAAAATTTCCAACCTGCCTTTGATATCCGGTGTATCAACGCTAACTTGGCGGTCAAAACGTCCCGGACGTAGCAACGCCGAGTCGAGCACGTCAGGGCGGTTCGTAGCAGCAATGATGATGATGCCAGTATTGCCCTCAAAACCGTCCATTTCGGTCAGCAACTGGTTCAGGGTTTGTTCCCGTTCATCGTTACCGCCACCGATACCGGCGCCGCGCTGGCGGCCCACTGCATCGATTTCATCGATAAAAATTATACAAGGAGCATTTTCTTTAGCTTTCTTGAACAAGTCGCGGACGCGGGATGCGCCAACACCGACAAACATTTCCACAAATTCCGAACCGGAGATGCTGAAGAAAGGGACGGCGGCTTCACCTGCGATCGCTTTTGCCAGCATGGTTTTGCCTGTTCCGGGAGGGCCTACTAGCAGCACGCCTTTGGGAATCTTGGCGCCGACTGCGGTGAAGCGTTCGGGTTTTTTGAGGAAAGTCACGACTTCGGCGAGTTCTTCTTTCGCTTCTTCTACGCCTGCTACGTCGTCGAACAGTACGCCTGTTTTAGCTTCCATTTGAAAGCGTGCTTTGGATTTGCCAAAATTCATGGCTTGGCCTGGGCCCCCCGGCACGTTGCCGCCGCGGCGGAACAGGAAGAACAGCCCTCCTACTAATAAGAGAGGAAATACTAGATTGCCTAACACTCCCCAGATGGCGCCGTCGTTGCGGAGGGGGTGAGTGTCGAAGCTAATTTTGGAATCTCTGAGTCTAGAAACGAGTTCCGGAGCATTTGACGGCAAGTCTACCCGCCACCGCTGCTCGTGATTGTCCAGTTCGGGATCGACGGCTAGGATGATCGCAGTGCGGCCTCCGTCGTATAAATCAACACTGGTCACTCGATCGGCGTTTAAGTAATCTAAGAATCTACCGTAGCTCAGGCGGGTGCTGGCGGTGTTCTTGCTCATTTCTGCCGGGGACGCGGCGAAGGCTCCCTGCCACAGGAAAAAGCCGATGACTAGGGCGGGTAAAGTCCAAAGTAGTATAGTTTGCCAAGAAATTTTCATAAATGCGGGTGCCTTGAATTGGGGATAGATCGGGGAAGCTGGCGGTCTCGGATTAGTGTGACAAAAGTTTACACTCAGAATCTTAACTAAATTTAACTTAACAATGCACGATCGGGCAAGATGTCGGCGATCGTGGCGATCGAGAAAAAGTTAGGTTAGTTACGGTAACGGCGATCGTCCCGAATATAATGTTTGGTGCTGATTTCAATACCAATCTAGGTAGAGTTAGAAGAAGCGCCTCAAAACCCACTGTCTTTAAGCGCGGCAGTGTCCAGGGATAAGGCATGATAATGGTGAGGCTCAGTGAGGTAACACATTTCAATGACAACTAGACAGCTTGTTCCTAATTCGGCTATGCTGACGCAGCAGACTAAGATCGCTTCTCACAAATCGATTATTAGTGCTGATTTGGGTCGTACAGCAACTAAAGCTTGCGTGAGTCGCAACCCAAATGGTGTTGTTTTCATCCCTGCCAACGTGGCTACTATGCCCGTGGAAAAGGTGCGGGGCGGCAGCTTTGAGTCAAAAGCAACAGACCCTCTGTTGGATATGTGGCTGGAGCACCAGGGCAAGGGGTACGCCATCGGCCAACTGGCCGCTGACTTTGGCGCTAATCTCGGTGGGGCTGACCAGTCGAAAGTAGTAGATGCTTTGGTTAAGGTCTTTTCCTGTGCTGGATATTTCCAGATGAAGGGCGAAATGGCAGTAGTGCTGGGTTTGCCTTTTTATTCGCAGGATCAGTTTGAGAAAGAAAAGGAAGAGATTATCAGCCAACTGCGCTCTCCCCACGTTGTCGTATACCGCGGCGAGCGTTTGGAAATTGACATTCGCCACGTTTGGGTGATGCCGGAAGGATTCGGCAGCCTGATTTGGTGCGAAGCTCAAGACAACAAGGAGTTTACGCCGGAGTTGCCGGAACTGTCGGTAGCTGTGGTCGATATCGGACACCAAACTACGGATTTGTTAATGGTCGATCGTTTCCGGTTCGCCCGAGCCGCTTCTAAGAGCGATTCCTTCGCCATGAACAAATTCTACGAACAAGTTGCCTCAAAAATTCCGGGGGCAGACCCTCAATCCCTGTCTTTATTGGAAGGGGTAAATAAACCCGAAGGGCAGCGTTTCTACCGTCCTAGAGGAGCGACTAAGCCGACTAATTTAGATCCGATTATTAAGGATTTACGGGAGGCTTTCGCTAACGAACTGTCCGAACGTTTGGTACAGTGGTTGCCGGAACGGGTGACGGACGTAGTTCTGACTGGCGGTGGCGGCGAATTTTTCTGGGAGGTACTCCAACCTTTGCTGAAAGACGCCAATCTTAAGGCTCACTTGGCTCAGCCTTCTCGGAAAGCTAATGCTTTGGGACAGTTTATTTATGCTGAGGCTCAGCTAGCCACGATAAAGTAACGCATTAAGGCTTGAACCCTATGGCACTGTGGGCAAAAAATAAGGCGAATTTCTCGGTGGCGTTTACGGAAGATGCTGCCGATCAAACTTTGCTGGCGGCTATTGAAAAAGAGTTGGCTTTTACGAAGTATCAGACTTTCAGCAATCTCTGCAAGCAAGCTTTGTGGCAGTTTTTGTCTGTATCTGAGTCTGCTAGCTCTACAGATAGCTCTGAGCGGTTGGAACAGCGTATTGCTGAACTTGCGGTCAGATTTGCTGAGTTTGAGCGCAATGTTTCTGCTGAGGAATTAAGCCGTTTGGAAGGACTGGAACATCACCTGAGTCAATTGGGCGCGCAGTTGGATCAGTTGCAGGGGAGTGTTGACAGTAAGTTTGCTCAAGTTTCTTTTGCCCAAGTTTCAAAAGTAGTAGAGCCCGATCCGATCGAGTCTGAGTCTGTAGCGAACGATTTAGTTTCTGATGCTGAGGTTGCTCCTCGTCGGGAGTCCGATCCTTTATTGGAGCGTTTAAGTTCTTTGTTACCGCAAGATTTCTAGAATGAGGTAGAGCAAGGCTAAAAAGCCTTGAGATGTGATGTTAGTGGCCCGCTGTTGGCAGCAGGTACTGAATAAATAAACAAAGCGATCGCTCTTTTGAAAAAAAGGGCGATCGCTTTGTTATTGGTGATTGGTTATTAGTTATTGGTGATTGGTGATTAGTTATTGGTGATTGGTTATTAGTTATTGGTGATTGGTGATTAGTTATTGGTGATTGGTGATTGGTTATTGGTTATTGGTTATATCATGTTCGGTCGATTACTATAACAAAAAACTGTTCGTAGTGCGGACTTCAGTCCGCAATATGCTGCGGACTGAAGTCCGCACTACGAACGGATCTTATCGCGGTCAATCGACCGGACACGATATTATTGGTTATTAGTCATTAGTTATTAGTTATTGGTTATTAGTTATTGGTTATTAGTGCGAGATTCCCCGCGATCGAACGTTATTAGTAATTGGTCAGTTAGTAGGGGCGGTGCCAAGAGTGTCCGCCCTCTTAATGCCCAGTTGTCAGTTGTCAGTTATTAGTTGTCAGTTGTCAGCCAACAATGCCCTATGCCCTATGCCCTATGCCCTATGCCCTATGCCCAATTCCCAATTCCCAATTCCCAATTCCCTCGAAATTATTCAATCAATCCTAATTTTTGCAAGCGCGAACGAATGGCAACAGGTTGTCGCTGAAATTTCTGAGCTAATTCACTAACTTCTTGGCAGTTTGCATATTCTTTCTGCAAATTCTCGTCTTCCTCCCGACTCCACTTTACGTAAGCCCTGGGATATTTCTGGCGAATTTTCTCATTCTGGGTTTTAGATCGATCGGCATTTTTGGGATCGGCATTCAAACCAGAACCCAAGTTTTGGTTGATTTCCCCGGCGCGGCTAGTTACAGCCTCCTGCACCCGGGTGGGAATCACAGCAATTTCTTGAGCAAGCTGAGCCAAAGCATTATCTACTTGTTGCTGAAGTTCTGTTAGCTGTCGCTGCTGCAAATTTCCCCATTGCGGCAGTTCGTTGATAAACTCCTGCAAGTCCAGAATGATTGTTGTCAAAGTTTCGACTTGTTGCAACTCAGGCCGTTGTTTGAATTGGCGGCTGGTGATTTCGATCTCGCTTTGAATCATTTTAATAGTTTTTTCTAAAATTATGATCCGCTGGCGCAGGTTCTCAATTGCTGAAATTATAGAGTGGGAATTTTCTGCCTGGCCAACATTGAGATTTTCGCGAGATGTTTGGGCAAGAGCTGTATCTAAAGAACTTACAGCAAGTTGTAATTGCTCGATCGCCCGATCGCTCGTAGCTGCTTGTTGGTTTACGCGATCGAACACTGCCGCGGTACTTGTTTTAACTTGCCCGCGAAACTTCTGGCGGTTCACAAAATTCAACACCAGCGAAATTACTACAGGAACTTCGACATAAATGCTCTGCTGCAAAACCAAACTAGCAGCCAATCCTACAGCCGAGGCAGCAAGAAAGATTAATTCAGCAGTTTCTAACAAATTGCTCGATTTGGGATTTTGAATTTTGGTTGATGAATTAGATGATGACATAAGTTAATTAGGAATTAGTAATTAGTAATTAGGAATTGGGCAAACAGGGCATTGGGCAAACAGGGCATTGGGCATTGGTAGTTGGGAGGCTGTACATCACGGAATTTAAAATTACTATGGGTTTTTAATTTATGCGAATCTAATTAAATATATTATAATTGCAAAATTAGTCGAGCTAAAGTGAAATAAATTAAGACTCCGAGGACATCAACTGCGGTGGTAATAAAAGGAGCAGACATTAAAGCGGGGTCTAAACCCAAAGAACGAAAGAGAAATGGCAGAGCTGAACCGGCAATAGAAGCTAAAATTGCGATCGCCAGCAAACTCACCCCCACCGCGATTGCCACGGCTAAATTCCCTTGCAGAGTGTAAGCCCAGCCCGTCGCTACCGTCCCCAATATAGCGCCTAGGAGCGCTCCCGCCATCCCCTCACGCACAATTACTTGAAAGGGGCCCATTGCTGTAATTTCATCAGTATTCAAACCGCGAATTACCACAGTTGAGGACTGGGCTCCGACATTGCCTCCAGTGCCAGTCAGCAGCGGAATAAAGGCTGCTAGGGCGACTACTTGGTGCAAAATATCTTCTTGAGCTCTAATAATTGCTCCGGTGACAGTATTGGTCAACAGCAGAACAAACAGCCAGACGACCCTTTTGCGGGCGACGGTGATTAAATCGGTCTGAAAATAATTGTCGCCGCCGGACTGGACGCCACCCAAGGTATAAATATCTTTGGCTGCTTCTTGTTCTAAAATGTCGATCGCGTCGTCAACTGTAATGATCCCCACCAAACGCTGTTCGCGGTCTACAACGGGCACAGCTAAAAAATCGTAACGCTGGATCAGCCTAGCTACTTCTTCTCGATCCGTTCCCGTTTGCACAGAAACTACCTCGCGGGTCATAATTTCGCCGACAGTTTTGTCGAGGGGAGAAGTGACTAAATCCCGCAAGGATAAAATGCCACTCAACCGTCGTGCCGCATCAGTGACGTAAAGAGAATAAATGGTTTCGGTAGTTTTAGCTAAAGAGCGAATTCTGTCTAAAGCTTGAGCAACGGTAAAGCTTTCTTTGAGAGAAATGTATTCTGGGGTCATAATCCGGCCGGCGCTACTGGCTTCGTAACCCAAGAGTTGGGCCGTCGCTTCGCGTTCCGTTGGGCTCAATTCACCTAAGAGGCGGCGGACTAAGATGGCCGGCAGTTCGTCAAATAGTTTAGCTCGATCGTCCGGGGACATTTTGTCTACAATATCGATGACTTCTTGGCGTTTGAATTTTTCGCAGAGGGACTGCTGAACGGTAGAGTCGAGATATTCGTAAACTGCGATCGCCTCGTCTTTAGAAAGCAACCGGAAAGCTATTACTTGCATGGTTTCCGGCAGGCCTTCGATAGCTTCAGCGATGTCTGCTTCCTGCACCGGCTGCAAAATCGCTTTTGCTCCTTGAAAGTCTCCTTGTTCCAACAAAGCCTTTAACTGCGATCGAACTAATTCCCGGAGTTCTTTTCGCGCGTAGGTGGGTAGAGAAGACGATTGATAATTGTTTTCTGTCACTGATGACCCTCCTCATGCAATTTTAGATTTTAGATTTTAGATTTTAGATTTTAGATTTGGGATTTGGGATTAAAGGATTGGGAATGACTTACTAAGTCAGCAGATTTGAACTTGACCTACAGTTGCATTTTTGTGGTAACTGGTATCAACCTGTGCTGCACGCCTTCCTGAATCCAGTTTATAGCCTATTGACACCACTGGTTGCAGTTATTACGATTTACACGGGCAGCGCCAGCAACGGAATTTTTTGGCAGATGCGGCACCACCAAAACCAAGCTGTATTCTCGAAACCGAGTTTCTTGGTAGGATGTTTTCGCTCTAGTGCAACGCCAGTGTGAGTTCGGGAAAGTGCGATCGATTACCGATTACCAATTACCAATTAAGCTGTGTTGCATCTAGATTGCCTATGGTATTAGAGAGGGAGAAGAGGAGAGGGGCCGATGGGGATCGGGGGAGAGAATTTTTGATCGGGACTCGAAATATACAATTTAAATGCACAACAGCTTACCAATTACCGATTACCAATTACTAATTACTAATTCCCAATTACTAATTACCTTTGAGAATGGGTATACTCTCAACCCTTCGGCTTCGCTCACAGCAAGCTGTCAACTGTCAACTGAAAACTGTCAACTGTCAACTGTCAACTGTCAACTGTCAACTCAAACCAATAACTGGTATTTTTCTTGTGCCAAACGGTAAAGCGGGCGCCACACCAAACGGTTAGTCAATACAACCAACAGCGACATCACAGAAGTAGCCGCTAACAGTAAAGGAAAATTACCCGATGCCGTTGCTTCAGAAATCGTCTCTCCCAAACCGCTCGTTCTAATTATTTCACCTTTAAACTGCACGTATTCGCTGACAATACTTGCATTCCAAGCTCCGCCAACCGCCGTAATAATTCCTGTGATTAAATAAGGGAATATTCCCGGCAAAATTAAAGTTTTCCAGCGCCCAATTAGGGAAAGTTTGTAAACTTGCGCGGCTTCAAACAACTCCGAAGGTATGGCTTGAGCGCCCGCAATCACGTTAAACAGCAAATACCACATTGTACCCAACATCATCAGCGCTACAGAACCAATTTGCAACCCGCCTCCAGCGTGAATTAGAGCTAGTAGCAATACGGGAAATAAAGCCGTTGCTGGTACAGAAGCGGCTATTTGCACTAAGGGCTGCAAAATCTGAGCTAAACGCGGATTTCGACCGATCGCCACTCCGACAGGTACAGTCCACAACAGCGATAAAAATAGCGCGCAAATGACTCGCAAAGCCGTAAAAAATGCACCTCCTACGACTTTTTGCCAATCAGATACACTCAGGAACCTCAGCAGCAGCACGGCTTCCCAGGTTCCCCAAAGGACGATCGCAGCAAACCCGCTGACAAACAGCCAATTGATCCAATTGCCGAGGCGGCTTTGGCGGCGAGGGCTTGTTGGTAAATGAGCAGGTGCAAAACCTCTTGCCAAAGCGCGATCGAAACTGTCACCTACGGGCGATATGCGCGACTTCAACACCCGCAGCGTCGCCGATCGCCTTAAAAAATCCAACACCTTGGACTGCGGTACATTGGTCGCTTCTACGGCTTGATATTTAAACTTTTCCACCCAAGCAATCAAAGGCTGCCAAATGAAAAAATCTATGGCTACAATCACACCAATTAATACTGCTAAACCCCAGCCGATCGCCCCAAAATTGCCTTCATTGGCTGCCTTCCCCAAATAGGAACCGAGTCCGGGCAGATGAAAGTTTTTAGCACCCAAGGTAAAAGATTCGATCGCAATCAAAAAGAACCAGCCACCAGCCACTGACATGACGCTGTTCCACACCAGCCCGATCGCGCCAGCGGGCAATTCTAACGTCCAAAATTGCTGCCAAGCATTCAGCCGATAAACTTGAGCAGCTTCTTTCAGTTCTTGCGGAATTCCGGAAAGCGACTGATAGAAACTAAAGGTCATATTCCAAGTCATTCCAGTAAATATTAAGATAATCGATGCGAGTTCTACGCCGATTCTTTGACCGGGAAATAACGTAACTAGCGCTAAAACTACTCCGGGCAAGAAGGATAAAACCGGAATTGATTGCAAAATATCTAGTAAGGGAATTAAAATTTTTGCTGCGAGAGGAAAGCGGTAAGCTGAATAAGCATAAACTAAGGTAAATAGCAAGGATAAAAGATAAGCCGCTGTCATGCGTAAAAGAGTCTGGGCTGTATAGGCTGGCAAGACATTTAGCGTAGTCTCTATTTTAAAGTTTGGGTTGTAGTCACTGTTGAATTGAGAAGCTGTTTGGACTATTACTAAAATTAGAGAGAAGATTGCTAGAATCAGCAAGCCGTCTTGCCAAGTCCAAGTCGATCTTTCTAATGTTTTATTGGCTGGTGTTAGGGGTCTTGTCATAATAATTAGTTATTGGGCATGGGGAATTGGGAATTGGGCATTGGGCATTGGGAATTGGGCATTGGGCATTGGGCATTGGGCATTGGGCATTGGGCATTGGGCATTGGGCATGGGTAACAGTCAACAGTCAACAGTCAACAGTTAACAGTCAACAGTCAACAGTTAACAGTTAACAGTTAACAGTTAACAGTTAACTCTCAAATAACCAATAACTACTCATCTTTTTCTTCAGATTCTAAGAAGATTTCGCCGCCCGGTTCGTCGTAGCTGTATAATTCTGCATAGCGACCCCAGTCAATAGCAGTTTTCAATTGCCTCATTGCTTCTTGGGGGCTAAAGTGGGCTTCGAGAATATCCAAAATCAATTCTTCAGAAATGCGGTGATTGCGCTTGGCCTGAAGCATTCGAGAAACTTGCTGTACGAGGCGAATATTGGTGAGAATTTGGGTGCGGACAATTTGTTTGCGCTGGTCAATTCCGCCGGCTATGAATTGAATGCCAACTGGTGTTAATAGAAGGTCGCCTTCTTGAATTACTAGGAATTCCATTAATTTGGCGGCTTCGACGATCGGCAAAATGTCGTCTACCTCTAACATTAATTCTTGACCGAGGCGGTAGAGGTCTTTCTCTTTGCGATCTTCGAGGAGTTCTAACAAACCTGCGATCGCACCTGTGCGGACTTGCGGCAGAGATTGGTATTTAGGGCTGGGGGCGGGTTGAGCCTGAGATACCGCAGTAGCGGTACTTTGAGTTGGTGCAGCCACTGTTTCGCAGCTTAACTCTGGATTCGTCAGAATTTTGTACACTTGGTCTACGAGGGCTTGGAATGCTGCTGTTTTGCGATCGCGGTAATGCGGCAAAGTCACGGTTAGTTCAGCGCGAATTCGTCCGGGATTGCGGCCGAGGACTACAATGCGATCGGCTAAAATTACCGCTTCCTCAATCCCGTGAGTTACGATTAATACAGCTTGAGTCGGAATCTTTTTTTCTAGCCACAAATCTAATAACTCAAACCGCAAGTTTTCTGCTGTCAACACATCTAAAGCTGAAAACGGTTCATCCATGCACAGCAATTCCGGTTCTACCGCCAAAGCCCTAGCAAATCCCACTCGCTGCCGCATTCCGCCGGACAGTTCTTTCGGATAAGCATTTTCAAATCCATCCAAACCGATAATATCAATCATTCGCAAGGCTTTTTGGCGGCGCGGTTCTGGCAATTCTCCTTTAGCTTTTAAGCCTAATTCTACATTTTCTAGTACCGTCAGCCAGGGATAAAGGGCAAAGTTTTGAAATACAATTGCTATCCCAGGATTTAAGCCGACTAAGGGACGATTGTGGTAAAAAACTTGACCGTCGCTGGGGGGAATTAATCCGGCAATCATCCGCATTAATGTAGATTTGCCAGAACCGGAAGGGCCTAGTAAAGCTACTATTTCGCCCGATCGCAGTTCTAAATTTATTGGCTCTAAAATAGATATTTGTTGACCGTTGGGCTGCTGGTAAGCCTTGCTGACACCTTTTAAGGTAATGAGGCACTCTGTTGCTATTTTAACTACCACAACTAAACTCCCTCGCTTGTTATTTAACTTTAGTTATTAGTTATTAGTCATCAGTCATCAGTCAGCAGTCATCATTCATCAGTCATCATTCATCAGTGCCGTCCCCGATCGCGAACAGTAATCATCAGTCATCAGAAGTGCGAGCTTAAGAACTCGCGAACATTAGTCATTACCCAAAAAATTTCACAAACTCACAACTGATATTTGTCGGCAGACACGAGTTTGCGTCCGTTGGTCTTAAAATTGATTCTTGGGTTTCCATACGTATACCTCATTAACTCATTTTTAGCAAGACCTGCTGGCGGGAATGCTTCATTCAGTTGACAGTTGACAGTTGACAGTTGACAGTTGACAGCACTTGACAAAGGAAGGAAGAGGATTGGAGTAATGAATCCTCTTCTTTTAATTTATCGCGATCGGGCTTGGGGCTTTAAACCAATGCTTTCTGGTAAAATCTGCCAGATATCAATTAAAGCTGAAATCAGGAGCGATCGCCAAAACCTGGTCGAGCTGAAAAAACTTAATTTTTAGATTAATTTTCAAATTTCTTGCTACAATTACTGATTTCATATAAATTATTTTTCATTAGACGAGCCGCAAGCCGGATACGTTCAACAGTTGACAGTTGACAGTTGACAGTTGACCATGGGAGAGCGACCTCTACCTAGAAGGAAGAGGATTGGAGTAATGAATAGTCTGATTTTAATTTCTCCCGCTCCGGGAGAGGCTTTCAACCAATTCTTTCTGGTAATGCCCTGTCCCTACGGGTGCTCGATTATATCTAATGAAAGAGGTAAACGATATTTTATCTATTTGCCAATTCGTGCTAAAATGCTGCCTAACTGAACGGCAATTACTCCGAGTATGGCACTGCCAGCCCAGTAAAAAGTGGCCAAGCTGTAAAACCGATCGCGCAACAAGACAGTTGTCTCTAAACCGTAAGTCGAAAAAGTAGTATAAGCCCCCAAAAATCCTGTTGCTATCATTAACCGCACCTCTGACGGAACCGCCGGCACCCGTTCAAAAATCAGGGTGATAAAAAATCCCATAGCCAAGCAACCGGTGATGTTGATAAAAAAAGTTCCGTAGGGAAATGCGGTACCGAAACGGTTGGCAAACCACAAGGTGATATAATACCGACTCAATGCGCCGGCAATGGCACCGAAACTAATTGCGATCGGGTGGCGGAGATTGGGGTCTTGCAGCATCAAAGGATTTTAGATTTTAGATTGAGCGGACTCATCTAAAATATTGTATGATTAAAATGGCGATCGCCAGAGCAATCGCCATTTAAAAAATTATAGAGAGTATGTATGCAAATTGTGCTGGCTGCCGTAGATGATGACTTAGTTAGAGCGTGGGAAAGCACTTGCGGCAATATCGATAATGTCAAAATACATCACGGCTCAATCTTTAGTGTGAAATGCGATGCGATTGTGAGTCCAGCGAATAGTTTTGGCTTTATGGACGGCGGTTTAGATTTAGCTATTTTGGAATATTTTGGTGGTCACGTTCAAGAACGCTTACAAAAACTAATTCAGAGTCGCCATCACGGCGAACTATTGGTAGGATTAGCCGAAGTTGTCGATACCGATCATGACGAAATTCCCTATTTAATCGCTGCCCCAACCATGCGCGTACCGACAATTTTAACAGACACAGTCAATGTTTATCTAGCAACTAGGGCTATTTTAACTCTCGTAAAATTTGGCACGGTTCCAGACGGAACGCCGGTCAAACATATCATTGAAACGATCGCGATTCCCGGCATGGGTACGGGCACAGGTAAAGTGCCACCCGATATCTGCGCGCATCAGATGCAAGTCGCGCTTCAAGATATCCTCCTATCTCAATATCAATTTCCTAAATCTTGGCTGGATGCTCAAAAATCTCACCACTTGTTATATGCTGGCGGTGCCGGACAGTGGCCGCTGGAAAATTGAAAAGCCCAAATCTCAAATTTCTAGATTTAGCAAGCGGATTTCTTGGTAGTCTGTATTTTGAGGTGGAGCGATTTATCAGAAATTAAAGGGGTGCATCTGGTTTTTGAATAGGGCTATAGCATGACCGCATATAAATTATTAGTTATAATCTCATATTGACGGAGGTCATGCGAAAGCCCCTACACACATACGTGCAAAACCCAGATGCACTCAACTAAAAACTAAAGTACGCTAAACCGTACCTGCAAATTGGCGGTATTCTACACGCGAGCTCAACTTGGGTAGATAGAATGTAGGAGAACAGATCGAAATACTCAAAACCAAAATTTATCTGTGATGCCACCAGATACTGCACTAGAAAGCGGGTTATTGGTAGGCGGTGGCGAAATGCCATGCAAACAACTATTGAAGGTCGATCGAGATTATTGCTTAATTTAGTGATTTCAGGGAGAGTCCCGAAATGAATCAAATTAAAACTGCTGCTTTGTTAGGTTTGTTAAGTGCGCTGTTAATTACCGTTAGCTATTGGGTAATCGGCGGTTCGGGAGGTGCAATTATCGGCATTGGTTTGGCCGCCGCCATGAACTTAGGTTCGTGGTTTTACTCGGATAAAATCGCTTTGGCGGCCTACGGGGCTGTGCCGGTAACTGCCAGCCAAGCGCCGGGACTTTATACAATGGTGGAAAGACTGGCGCAGCGGGCTAATTTACCGATGCCAGGAGTTTATATTATTCCTACTCAGTCTGCTAACGCTTTTGCTACCGGGCGCGATCCCGAACACGCGGCGGTTGCAGTCACTGAAGGGATTATGAATATCCTGTCAGAGGACGAACTCGAAGGAGTCATCGCCCACGAACTTACTCACATTAACAACCGCGATACGCTGACGCAAGCGGTGGCGGCTACGGTGGCGGGGGCGATTTCGTGGTTGGCGCAAATGGCGAGTTACAGTATGTGGTTTGGGGGTAGGGACGATCGCAACAGCCCGAATCCTGTGGGGTTGCTGCTGACAATTATCCTCGCACCGGTGGCTGCTTCCGTCATTCAGCTAGCCATTTCGCGCACGCGGGAGTTTTCGGCGGATGCGGGGGCTGCCCGGTTAACGGGCAATCCAAGGGCTTTGGCGAGGGCTTTGCAGCGGCTGGAAAGTGGGGCGCGCCAAATGCCCTTAGATGGTAATCCAGCTTTTGCGCCGCTGTTGATTGTGAATTCGTCTGCTGGTGATTGGTTTAGAAGTTTGTTTTCGACTCATCCAACTACCGAATCGCGGATTCAAAATTTGATGAAGCTGGAACAAGAATTGCCTGGTTCTTATTAAGTGTTAGAATGAATCATGGCGCTACACATCGAAAGTTTTAACAGCCAGCATCAGTTCTGGTGCTAGGTTCAAAAGTTGATTCAACAGTTGACAGTTGTAGGGGCAGTGTCCCCGTGCCTGCCCTCTTCGTTGACAGTTGACAGTTGACCATGGGAGAGCGACTTCTACCTAGAAGTCCGAGGAATCGAATAATGAATAGTCTGATTTTAATTGATCCCGATCCGGCGGGCGGGCTTTCAACCAATTCTTTCAGGTAAAAAGTCTTAAAGGCCAGAATTAATTCTGGCGCCACACATACAAAGTCTGCGTTTGCGGACTACAAAAGGAGACATCGCAATGACTGAACCAAATTTGACTGAAGTAGAAGTAACAGTTGTAGAGGCTACTCCCGAAACGACGGCGATTGTTAAAAAAGAGATGCCGGATGCTACGCCGGAGACGATCGCAGAAACAGCCGCTTTGTTTGAAGCAATTAAAAAACGCGCCGCCGCCGAAGTCCAAGCAGCGGGCGATCTCACCCGCGAAGCTTATTTGAAAGCCCTCCAGAAGGCTTCAAGTGCGATCGAACAAAATAAGTCGATCGCCAAAGAGAGAATGACTGAGGCTGTCAGCCTACTCAAAAAGGAATCCGAGAAAAATTGGCTGGTGGTGGATGCGATTAAAACGCGAGCTCAAGCCCAGGTGCAAGATGCCGGCGAAGTCAGTCGCGAAGCTTATTTGAAGGCGGTTCGACAAGCGCGAGAAGCGGTGGAACAAAATAAATTAGTCGAACGCGATCGCATCGAACAAGCTGTCGAGCACATTAACAAGGAAACTGAAAAGAATTGGCACGTCGTTGTGGGAGAAATTGAGTCGATTGGTGCTCGATTGAAAGAGACTGCCAAGTCTGCTTGGAACTCGCTAACGGCGTTTTTTGACAAGTCCGATCGCGGCAATTCCGAGAAGTAATATCAAGCATCGAAAGTTAATGTAACAAAGGTATGTAGTTGGGCTTCAGCCCTCTTTAGACGTATATATAAAGAGAGCTCGCATCCCAACTACGTGCCTATTTCTATTTGGATTCAATCGGCAGTAAGATTAAACTGAATTCGAGGGCGGTAAATAAAAGTTTTCTACCCAGCCGCACTGTTGCTAAACGCAACCCGATGAGGCCGAAAAGTGCGATCGCGATCGCGCCCGCGCGCAAGAGTGGCGATCGAAACGATCGAACGGTTATCGATTTTACGCTATAACATTGGTGAAACAAGGTTAATTTGAGGGAGTAAATCATGAAAAGTACGATCGCACCAGCATTTATTCTCGCCGGTGTCATGTTAATTGGCGGTTTGTCTGCTTGTGCGCCACCTAACCCGCCGGAAGCCTCGGAATCTAATCCAGCTAAGGAAGATACCGTAAGTTTAGAGAAACCAAAGGCGGATGCTGTTTCCTCCGATGCTACTAAGCCCGATGCGACTGCGGCGAATCCAGTCACTTCATCGGAAACCAAGGCGGATGCTACTACTTCTAAAGATGCTAAATCTGACGCAGATACTGCTGCTTCCAAAGATGCTAAATCTGACGCAGATACTGCTGCTTCCAAAGATGCTAAATCTGACGCAGATACTGCTACTTCCAAAGATGCTAAATCTGACACGGTGGCTGCAAATCCAACAGATTCCCAGAAACCGAAGCTTTCTAATGCCGAAAGAGCACAGAAGCGCAAGGAAGTTAGTAAACAACTCGCAAAGGTACTCACTGTTGAGCAATACAAAGAGTTGAATGCTAAGCTGAAGTCTGGCAAAAAAATGCGTAAAGCTTTGACTGAAATTAATCTGACTGCCGAACAGAAGCCAAAAGTTAAGGCGATTATCAAGGATCTTTATCCTCGCGCCGCCCAAAACCTTCAAAAATCATCGGAAACTAAGCCGCAGTAATGTCGTGAAAGCACGTTTTGTGCGATCGCAATTATAAGGTTTTTGGGTTTTTGTAGGGTGCGTCAGCAAGCTAATTTTTTTGCATTGCTGGTTGTTTTGTCTGACGCACCCTGTCCTTTGTGAACAACACGATTGACAACGCCACAGCCTCAATTCATTTGATTTGGATGCGGACTAAAGTCCTCACTA
>NZ_JAHREU010000046.1:0-23631 GCF_020883145.1 Microcoleus sp. CAWBG27 | reverse complement strand
CGAACCTGATGCGGACTAAAGTCCTCACTACGAACCTGATGCGGACTAAAGTCCTCACTACGAACCTGATGCGGACTAAAGTCCTCACTACGAACCTGATGCGGACTAAAGTCCTCACTACGAACCTGATGCGGACTAAAGTCCTCACTACGAACCTTTTTTGTTCAATAATCAGCGGACGATCGCCTTTTCACGCCTCTAGTTTGATTATCATCAGTATCTCGCCCTTTTTTCTGTCTGCCTTTTTTAATCTGCTGGCTCATTTCCACAAACAAATCCTTACGCAAATAAGGATAATCGCTCACCCACACATCGCGGCTGGGAATGTAAATATCCGAAACTTTGGCAATTCTTCCCAAATCTTCTTGATTCGACATGATTAACATTAAAGCAGCTTGACCGGGGACAATTCCTTGATGACTTTTCAGCAATGGAGCTCGAAGCGTAGTAGTAAATCCGGTTTTGTCGCCAACTTCTAAATTAATTCGCGGTTCTAGGTTGTCAACAATTACAAGTTGTCCTTTTTGATTGACTGTTTCTTCTTGACTTGTGACTTCATCGGTGATATAAATATCCAATACTCGCCCTTGCCAAAAGCCGCAGTATTTATATTTACGACATTCTGCATTCCGCAAACTCGCCCAGAAAATCGGCCCCCACAGCCAGTACAAACCAGCAATCAATCCGACAATTAAAACTAGAGGCCCGACATCGGAACCGGCAAAATTATAAACTACTAGCAACAAAACTACAGCTACCGCAGAAATTAACATTCGCCTTAAAAAATCGGGCGGTTTCCCCCAAATATGTTTGTATTGTGCTCCGGTAGCCACGGGGGGAATTAGTTCTTGAAAGGTTTCGCGAGTTAAGGGAATTAGCATAATGGTTATTGGTTGTTAGTTAGTGGTTATTTGTTATTTGTTACTGGCTGTTGGTTGTTAGTTAGTGGTTATTGGTTATTTGTTACTGGTTGCTGGTTAGTGGTTATTGGTTATTTGTTATTTGTTACTGGTTACTGGCTGTTGTTAGTTAGTGGTTATTGGTTATTTGTTATTTGTTACTGGTTACTGGCTGTTGTTAGTTAGTGGTTATTGGTTATTCATTGCCAATTCGCAATCGTTCCACTTTGATATCGTCGTGATTGATGCTCATACAAAAGAGCAAATAACCAATAACCAATAACCAATAACCACTAACCTATTTGATATCGTCGTGATTGATGCTCATACAAAAGAGCAAATAACCAATAACCAATAACCAATAACCACTAACCTATTTGATATCGTCGTGATTGATGCTCATACAAAAGAGCAAATAACCAATAACCAATAACCAATAACCAATAACCTAGAGTATTTTTTCCAATCCGTAAACGAGCGATCGCAATTCCAGCACTTTTCGCACCGATAACAAAACTCCCGGCATATAACAAGCCCGATCGCTCGTATCGTGTCGTAAAGTATAAACTTGGCCTGCACCGCCAAAAATTACCTCTTGATGAGCAATTAAACCGGGCAAACGGATGCTGTGAATCCGAATCCCTTCATCGGCTACCGAACCGCGAGCTCCGGCTATTTTTTCGGTTTCCTCAACTTCGGGCACATTGAAAGTTTTTCCCAATTCTGCTAGCATTTGAGCAGTTTGAATCGCCGTGCCGCTGGGAGCGTCGGCTTTTTGATTGTGGTGCAGCTCGATAATTTCTACGTGTTCAAAATACTGAGATGCGGTGACGGCTGCTTGTTGTAGCAAAACCATGCCGATCGAGAAATTGGGTATAATCAAACAGCCGATGCTGGCTTTGTCAGCGAATTCACCTAACTTATCAATTTGCTTGCTGCTCAATCCTGTAGTCCCAACTACTGGCCGTATACCATAAGCTATAGCCGATCGCACATTTTCATAAACAGACGAAGGGTGCGTAAAATCTACCATCACGCCTAATTGCTTTTCCTGAGATGCTAATACCAGCATTCCTTGCAAGTCGTCTGTTACCGGAACTTCTAACGGGCCGCATCCGGCTAATTCCCCCGCATCGGCGTTGAGGCACTCAGGAGAACGGTCTACAGCCCCAAATAAAGTCATGTCATCAGCATTTGCGATCGCCTTAATTACTTCGCGGCCCATCTTGCCGCCAGCACCGTTAACAATCACCGGAATCGGAAGTTGATTCGCCATAATCTCAAAAATATCCTGAAACTTCGATCGACTAAATTTTAACGCTTGTGGGAATTTGGGGAAACAGGGGAATAAAAAACAGGACTTGTCGGCAAATCTTCAACAACCCGGTTTCCCCTCCCGAAATACTTGACAAAATCGAGTGATTAACTTAAATAAACTCGGTTTCGGCACAATTTCTGAAAAAATTACACTCAATCTCATAATAAGCTCAATTCTGTGGAACAGACTTGTGCGAAGCGAATTTGCACCCATATATTTTTTCTGTGACTCCCAAATTCTCTCGAAATCTTCGTTCTGTACTGTCTGTCGCCACTGGCCTCGATCTGAGTTCCCCAGGCCGCCGGGTCAGAATTTTGCCTGCAATGCTGGCGGGTGCTACTGTAACGCTGCTGAATCTGGGAGTTCAACGGTTGGGATGGCTGCAAAGCTGGGAATTGGGCAGTTTTGACTCGTTAGTACGCTTGCAGTCCGATGCGGGCCCCGATCCGAGGCTGCTGATCGTGGGAATTTCCGAGGCCGATATTCAAGCTTTGGGGAGATTTCCGGTTTCCGACGGTGCGATCGCCCAAACCTTGACAAAATTGCAAAAGTACCAGCCAAAAGTCATCGGTTTGGACTTGTACCGAGATTTGCCACAACCACCGGGAAACGAAGAATTGCTGGCCCAACTGAAAGCACCGAATGTAGTGGCGATCGCCAAAATGAGCGATGCAGAAAGTCCGGGAGTCCCGGCGCCTCAAGGAATACCGCGCGATCGAATCGGTTTTAACGACTTCGTGCTCGACGCTGACGGCGTGGTGCGCCGCCATTTACTCTCAGTCTCGCAAGCAAACAAGACTACTGTTTCGTCGTTTTCTCTGCAACTGGCTTTGCTGTATCTCAAAAACAGCGTGCAGCCGACAGATAGCCCTGTCCATCCCCACCAAATCAACTGGGGCAAAGCAGAATTTGTGCCTTTAAAATCTGACAGCGGCGGCTATGCAAATCTTGATGCCAGAGGCTACCAAATTCTGCTCAAATACCGTTCTGCCAATAATGTAGCGCGACAAGTCAGTATCTCGCAGGTATTGAAGGGGGAAATTGACCCAACCTGGATCAAGGACAAAATTGTGCTGATCGGAACGACTGCACCTAGTACCAGAGACGTGTTTCTGACGCCCTACAGTCCGGTTCAAAAACAAACTCCGAAAATGCCGGGGGTGATCCTGCACGCCCAAATGCTCAGCCAAATATTGAGTGCCGTTTTGGAGGGGCGATCGCTGTTTTGGATCTGGCCGCAATGGGCAGAAATTTTGTGGAACGCTTCTTGGGCTGTGCTTGGCGGGGTTGTGGCTTGGCGGATTCAGCACCCGGCGAGGGCAGCATTGGTTGGGGGTGCGCTGTTGATGGGGCTCTTGGGAATTAGTTTTGCGATTTTTATTGGGGGTGGGTGGGTGCCGCTGGTGTCGCCCGGTTTGGGTTTGGTAGTGACTGGTGTCTGCATCAGCGCTTACAGGAAGCTTTACGATGCTTTTCACGACTGTCTGACGGGTTTGCCGAACCGGGATTTGTTTGTGGAATGTTTGGGGCGGGCGATCGCCCACAATAAAGGCCACCACAGCTATCTGTTTGCAGTGCTGTTTATTGATTTAGACCGATTTAAGGTAATTAATGATTCTCTAGGTCATTTGGTAGGGGACGAACTGTTGATCGCCGTGGTGCGGAGGCTGAGGGCAAGTATTGCTCGCGCGGATACTGTGGCGCGGGTGGGGGGTGACGATTTTGCGATTTTGGCGAGGAATGTCGATCTCGGGAGTGCGATCGATTTGACCGATCGCATTCACCAAGCTTTAATTGTGCCTTTTGAAGTGAGAGGGCAGGAGGTGTTTGTCACGGCGAGTATCGGAATTGCAGTGGGAGGCGAACCCGCTGCTACCACCCGGGAACAGCCGGAACACTTGCTGCGAGACGCCCACACGGCGATGTACCGGGCGAAGGCTTTGGGAACGGGAAGGTATCAGGTGTTTAATGCTTCGATGCACGATTTGGCCTTGGAGAGGTTGCGGTTGGAAACAGATTTGCGGATGGCCCTAAAGCGTCGGGAGTTTTTGCTGCACTACCAGCCTTTTGTGTGTTTGGCTAGCGGGAAGATTATTGGGTTTGAGGCTTTGGTGCGGTGGCAGCACCCCCAGCGGGGATTGATTTCGCCGCTCAAGTTTATTCCGGTGGCTGAGGAAACGGGGGCAATTGTGCAGCTTGGTGAGTGGGTACTGGAGGAAGCTTGCCGGCAGTTGCGGCTGTGGGAGGAAATGTTTAATTTCGATCGCCCTTTGATTATGAGTGTAAATTTATCTGGGAAGCAGTTTGCTCAGCCGGATTTGGTCGATCGCATTCAGGCTATTTTGGCAGAAACGGGTTTGAGTGCCGAGAGTTTGAAGTTGGAGATTACAGAGAGTGTAGTGATGGATGATGTCGAATCGGCGATCGAAGTTTTGAAGCAAATGAAAGCGTTAAATGTCAAATTGGGAATTGATGATTTTGGCACTGGTTATTCGTCGCTAAGTTATTTGAGTCGGTTTCCGACGGATACTTTGAAGGTTGATAAGTCATTTGTCGGGCTGATGGAATTGGGCGAGGGGGAAAATGTGGCGATCGTCCGAACAATAGTCACCCTAGCCCACGCTTTGGGGATGGATGTGATTGCTGAGGGTGTGGAGACGGCGGCGCAATTAGCTAAGTTAAGGGCGATCGGCTGCGAATACGGTCAAGGTTATTTTTTTGCTAAGCCGTTACCGAGCGATGAAGCTACTGCTTTGATGGCTTTGCGGCCGCAGTGGTAGTTGTTAGTTATTCTTGTTCCTGCTTCATATACAATAATCCTCATATCGTCGTTTAGCAGAGCTTTATGCCAGAAGTTGCACGATTTTACGGAATAATTATCAAAATCTTCTTTGGAGATCGTCCACCTCCTCATTTTCACGCAGTTTACGGTGAGTACAATGCTTTAATTGGGATTGAATCTCTAGAGATTATTGAAGGAGATTTACCGAATCTGGCTCAAAAGCTGGTAATAGAATGGGCTACGTTGTACCAGAAAGAACTGCTGGATATGTGGAATAGCCAAGAATTTAGTAAACTGCCACCATTAAAATAACTGTGATTGTTTTATGAAACCTGAGCGCATTGTTTCTGCTAAAGTTATTGACGATCGCACCTTGATAGTTAAGTTTACCAATCAGGAAATCAAGAAGTATGACATCTCTAAGTTATTAGACAATCCGATGTTTTTGAGCTTGCACAATCCTGGGTTTTTCAAGAATTTTAAAATTGAACCTGGTGGTTATGCACTGGTTTGGAATGAAGATATCGACCTCAGTGAATATGAACTGTGGCAGAATGGAGTCGGTTGCACGGATGAGGAAATCGATCGACACATTGAATCTATTCGTCTTGTTGCTGGTTGAGTAATAACGATCGACGTGCTGAGCGATCGCACTTTTTGACTTATTCCAAAAGGGATCTCGCTTATCTGCGCTTACAAGCAAGGCGATCGCGCTATAGTTGGCTAAAGTTCGTGATGTTGAGCCGGAGAAGGCAGAGGAATCTGCGCCATGAGCTGATAATCTCAACGATGCTATAATAGACAGAAGTTACGCATTACCTCAATTAGTATATTTTTATAGGTAAATAAGATGAACACAAAAGAATTACTCCTTAAGGAAGTAGAAAATATTCCAGAATCTATATTAGAAGAAGTTTGGAATTTCCTGCAATTCCTCAAATTAAAATACAATAAAGATAAGTTAGAAGCAAGCTTGCTCAGTGAATCTTCTTTGGAAAAAGACTGGCTAAAGTTAGAAGAGGATGAAGCATGGCAGAATTTGTAAAAGGTGATGTAGTAGTTGTTCCATTCCCATTTTCCGATTTAACACAAGCCAAGCGCCGACCGGCTTTGGTTATCGCAACTTTGGCAGGAGACGATCTAATTCTTTGTCAAATTACTAGCCAGAGAATTGCCGATCGCTAAGATTGTTAAAATTATTCAGCAGTAATTCTCTATTGTTAAGCTTTCCCTCTGCTCAAAATGCTGTTTGACTAGATTGTGTTGTGCGATCGACCTTTCCATACCAAAAAGGCGATCGCCCTTTTTGATTTATTCCAAAGGGGATCTCCCTAATCTGCGCTTACAAGCAAGGCGATCGCGCCATCTTCCCGCAGCCAAAAATGTTAAATAACAAAATTGGATAATTTTTGTTATTATGGGAAGAGTAGTTGACTCAAATAGGTGACTCAACATCATGAATATATCCTTAACTCCTGAACTAGAGAAATTTGTTCAATCAACAATCAAAAACGGTAGGTACTCATCTGCTTCTGAAGTGATTCTGGCTGCGTTACTATTGCTAAAAGAACGGGAAATTTTAGTTGTTTTGAATCCGGTTTCGTCAGATGGGAACCAGAAACCCAGCTATGATTTCTCTGATTTGGTGGGGCGATTAACCTGGCAGGGAGATGCAGTAACAATGCAGAGGAATCTACGCGATGAGTGGTAATCGCTATGTGTTGGATACGAATGCGATCGTAGCTTTGCTTCAAGGGAATATTCAACTGGTTGAATTGCTTAAAGATGCTGATTGGATCGGAGTTTCAGTCATTAGCCAAATTGAGTTTCTGGTATTTCCTGGGCTGACTCAAGACGATCGTCAGATTTTTGAGCAGTTTCTGCAACGAGTGGAGGTTCTTGGTTTAGGGGCGATGGATGCTATTTTGATTGAGAAAATTATTGAAATTCGCCAGCAACATCGCTTGAAATTACCGGATGCGGTTATTGCAGCAATGGCAATCCAAAATTCAGCAACTTTGGTGACAGCCGATCGAGAGTTTGGAAAGGTAACAAGTTTAACGGTAATTAATTGGTAGAGATCGCCCTTGGTTGAGAAAAAGTTGTAAAGGGCGATCGCACATTTTGACTTATTCCAAAAGGGCGATCGACGATCGCACTCAACTGGAAGCTAATAGTTGTATAATAGACAAGCTAGGCAAGCGCAAAAAGTGAAAACCTATGTCACAGGCAATCCTCAACCAAATTGTTAATCAGCTTGAAATGCTGGAATTTGTCGAGTTACAGGAACTAGAACGTGCGATAGCGAAATATCTGGTCCAGAAACAGCAAGCTACTAAACAAAAACAAACTCAAAAATCTGTTAATAAAAAGCAATTATTTAAAGAATGGGATGCCATTTCTGATGAGGAAGCTGCGGTACTAAAAGCTGAGTTTACCACCGAAGATTTAGCTTTTGCAGAAGTCGTCTTAAGTGATTATCTGCCCCAACTTCAGCAACAGGATAAAAATTGATGCTAGGAAATATTTATTTAGCCGATCTGAATCCTTCTAAAGGTTCAGAACAAGCAGGAATTAGACCAGTCATTATTGTACAACGAGATACATTAGACCGCTTTACTACGACGGTGGTAGTAATTCCGGTAACAAGTAATCTGCGGCGATGCTCAAATACCGGGGACAATTATTTTGCCAACAGGTGAAGGTGGTTTAACACAGGATTCAGTGGCGCTTTGTTATCAAATAGTAGCCATCGATAGAGAGCGATTAATCAAAAAAATGGGTTCTGTTTCAGCAGATTATGTATCCAGATTACAGGTGGCTTTGCAGTATACACTGCAAATGGATGAATTTGAGAATGTAGAATAATATAAAGGGCGATCGCACTTTTCGACTTATTCCAAAAGGGATCTCGCTCTTATCTGAAAAAAAGGAATAAAGGGCGATCGCCCTGCTCTCTAATTCACAAGATAATCACTCAGAGTTTTTAGTAAGCGTTGATGTCGCTCTGAGGAAATAGCTCCAATAGAACCGATAATTTGATTGCGAGGCAATACAGCAAGGAAACCTAACCGAATCAACGATTGAGACCGTAAACCGCTGGCAGCAAAGTCTGAGTCAGAGGGGGAAATAATATCGTCAAAACCTGGAACCTGTTGATTTAGTTGGGTACTAACACCACACACTAAAAAATCTCTATAAGGTGGGAGTTCCCTCAGAAGGATGGCTGGACGATTTTTAGTTGTCCCGTCAGCTTGGGGTATTGGGGTGAGAACAACATCAGCTTCCTGCATAGTCAGGATTTAGTGTTTTAATTGCATTGGTCGGGTAATCATCGTCCTGACTGTAAGCATTGTTTAGTTGATGCCTTGACAACCACAACCAGGCTTCGCGTTCTGCTAATTGTTCCGGGAGGACTGTGACAATTAGTTTTATGTTTGGTTCAAGCTTATAGGGTTCATCTAGCTGAATAGATTGCCCATCAAAATGTGCTGACAAAGAAATAAGCTTCATGGCTTGGATATCTTGAAGGCGAGTGCTTTTACTAAGTTTATCATATTTTGACGTTCTAGGGACACAGGCTTTGACCCGTTTTTCTACGATTAATTTGCTCCATTCCTTAGAAAAATGATCGCCCCTCCTCGAACCAAAAAGCGAAATTCCTCGATCGAGAAAAGCGATCGACCTTTCCATCCCACTCATAGCGATCGCCCCTGTCCATTCACAAGACCGATCGCCCTTTCCGTATAGTCAAAAAGCGATCGCACTTTTTGACTTATTCCAAAAGGGCGATCGACTTTAGTCATCTGTTATTCAATTTTGTTCGATTCAATTTCCATTTGTTTTGAAGTATTTCTCGGCGAAAATCCTCTTCTGTCAATTGATTTTTGTAGACTTTCCATAAATAAATACCTAGATCGATAGCTTCTACATCCTGCCAATTAATAGTCCCTTTTACCCAATCATTTAATCCCGATCCTGTCTGAAGCGTCGCTGAAGAAAATCCTACCGCTGCCCCAACATAGCCATAGTGGATATTAGACCAGATGTCGTAATAGTATTCATACTGCTCATCTCCTGGAAACTGAAAGTTAAAATCCTGGTACTTAGTTCCAAGTTCAAGTTGCTTTGGAAGCTTGTCTTTTCTTTTGTGATCCCATTCTTGACCATCATTTACCTGCTTATACCAGTCTACAATTGCTAGTAGATATCCTGCTGTTCCTTCTTCTATTTCGAGTTTTATATTTTTTGCTTCAGGACTCTGGATATTGTTAACCATTTCCTTGTACATATATGTAACTGCTTTATCAAAACGCCAATATTTGGTATCAGGTTGTGGCAACTTGCCGTTGTCGTATCCGCCTATATCAGGATTGAAAGAGTCTTCCAATGTAATTTGCCCTGTTTTGGGAACCCGAATAAAACGATCAGGCCATCCAGTCGCATCAGCCCCAGACTGACCTGGGCGGATAGTGCGGATGTGGTGCAATGAACCTGCGTAATTAGATTCAGAAATCACTATGTCTAGAATCGAGCCATCTGAGTTGTAGTTAACTTTTTCAACTACAGCAACATGACCATCACCAACCCACTCAGCAATATCTCCAACTAAGGGTTCATAAGGCATCCATGCTCCACGACTAAGATTATCTCCCCAAGTCCCGGCATTACCAGTCATGCTACTCAAAGCATCTACCCTACCACCTAGTTCCTTGACGCGACCAGAAGCATACCAGGTGCAGTTAGCTGGTAATCCACCCGTACCGCCAACACTTACAGGTGCATTATATGGAAAGAACGGATTACCTGTAGTGTAAAACTGAGGGCGATCAAGGAAATATTGCGCGTTTACAGTTTGCAGTAAAGGCGCTCCGTTGTTACCAACAGTCTTAGGCGTAGGAGACGGGGAAGTTGGCGAAACCGATCGCCCTTTTGTCTCATAAACAGTCACTTGCTGACCATTCCAGATCATAATCGCCCGTTCAAACTCCTGACGGAAAACACCACCACCCTGATCCTGCATACCAGTAATAGCAGCCCCCACTTGCGGATACAAACTAGCAGCATACAAGAACTTCTGACGCACATCATCTGTAGGACTCGATGCAGTTGCAGGCTTTGTTGCCGCTCCCCAGATCAGACCGTTGCTAGAGACTGTACCGACAACAGTTGCTTTAGCCGTGTTCGGGTCAATTGCTAGTTTCCGGCGATCGGAAGTATAAGCTGTCAGTTGGCCATTCTCCCAGCTCAGACCATACACTTCCAGCAAACCCAAATCGCCTATATAGCGCGAATTACCCGTCGCCAAATTGACAGCAACCAGGCGATCGTTCAACGAAGTATTAGGACTGCTAACCGCTGCAAAAATCTCATTAGTCCCGTTGAAAAGCAAATCTCCACTGCTAGGCCCGCCCAAATTTCCAATCAAATTCATCTGACCATTATCAGGCGAAATCTGAAACAAATTGCCATTTCCCTGATCGGCCCCGTAGAGTCGGCCATCGGGAGAGAAAGTCAGAGAATTGAGAGTCCCCCCCGCCAACGGCCCGACATATCGTTCCGCACCCGTAGAGGGATTAATCTCATACAAACCGTCATAGAAAGTACAGCCGTAAAGTTTACCATTCGGAGCAACCGCCAAATCAGTAAAAGCGCGACCTTGATAGATTGGATTTTGTGCACCCGTCGCCGTATTAACCTGCAATATCTGTCCACTACTGGTAGACAGGTACACCGTCTCAGCATTTCCTTGTACTGGCGGTTTCTCTGGGGGTTGCTGTGTCGGCGGAAGTAAAGGCGGCTTACTTCCAGGATAGCCACCAGTCCAAGCACTCGGTATCCAATAAGTTCCACCGTTATATCGGAAGCGATACCACAAAGCATCCGGTTTTCCTGTGGTTAAATCATTGAGCTGTTCGCCGTAAGTCCAACCATCAAAACTCAGCGTATCACCAGTCCTGACAGCGAAATTACTTCGATCGCTCGTATTTGGACTATTCCGAAGAGTAATTCCATTCGACGACACCACCCAAGCAGTAAAGTTTTCATTGATAATATTGACAGCCCGTTCCGTCGGCGTGACAAGCCCTTCACCGCCCCAAGTCGTCGGTTGGAAGAAAGCTGTAGGTTTATAAACCTCCGGCGTAGTTTTCTTCGCCAAATCCACCGCCGCCAACGTATTCAAGAAACCAAAACCCGTCTCATCATCCCATCCAACCGGCCCCAAATCCCTCGCCGTAGACTTCAAAATCTCCATCACTTGGCGATAGTTCAAAGCAGGATTTGCCGCCCAAACCAAAGAAGCCGCCCCCGCAACTTTCGCAGTCGCTACCGAAGTCCCCGCCATCGTGCCCAAATCATCGCCCACAGTCGATAAACCAGGGTGTTCAGTTGTGCCGCCATCCGCCAAAATATCCAAACCGCGGCCATAACTAGAATAGATCGATCGCCCGTTAATATCCCCAGCCCCAACCGTAAAAATATTGTCAAACTCCTGAGAAGCTTGACCCAAAACGGACATCACACCGCCGTCGTTACCCGCCGCCGCTACCAGCATTACGCCATTTTGCCGCGCATATTCGATCGCACTTCTTTCTTGCGGAGTCAACTCATAGCGCGTCGTCACACTCCCATCAGCATTCTTCTGAGTCAAATCCAAACTGAGATTGGCGATCGCATTTTTCTGTCCCGAAGCCCTCGCAGCATCCACAAACTCTACCAAAGAATCCGCCCATCTCCCAGAATCGATCGCCCTTCCCACCCACTTCGGCGCAGTCTTATTAATTGCATCAACAATCCCCAACATAAAAGTACCGTGCTCGCTACCTTCCCCAGGCTTCAGCAACGGATTGTCATCCCCATCCACATAATCGCGGCCATTCTTGATATTCGCGTAATTCAAATAAGGACTATCCGCACTCACACCAGTATCAATACTTCCCACCAACGGCTGAGAAGCTAAAGGAAAATTCAGCAATTGACGGATTGCATTCGGATTGCTAGGATTCGGCGAATGCGGATCGATGGGAATTACAGCAATCGGCAAAGTCTCAAACGCACCGCCCGGATTGTAAGGAGTTTGAGTCGCAATCCCATCATGGTAGAGACCCAGCGGGTCGAAATCAATCAGCGGCGGTAGATTGTTAGTTGGTGCATCAGGGGCGATCGGGCAAACACCACTATCAGCCAAGAAATTAGGTAAATGTAAATCAGACAGCGACAAAGAACCCAATAATTGATGCAGCGGATTAAAATCATCCAGCCAACCCCCAATCCCCGCACTCGGAGTCACAATTCTTTCCAATACATGACTGCGGGATTTTTTGCGGCCTTTGCGTTTCGGTGAATTCCCAAAACCTTGAGGCTCTTTGCGTTTTTTGCCACCAAAATTTAGCCAACCCATAATCTTTCCACCTTGATTAATATGAATTTCGATCGCACGAACTCGATCGAATGCCTCCCGCATTCAACCAAAATCGTTACTTTACAAAAATCTGTAAGTAATAATCTGAAAATTTTTCTTTGTTTGAAAAACTACGCAAGGTTAACAAATTTTACGTATTGGCGATCGCTTCACATCTACCGCGCTTTGCTAACGGTCTCGTTGGCGATCGTCCAACACTTTGTCAATGCTTAATTTTTCGATTTTTTTAGCTTCTTCACGGTTATCCTACACCAAAAACCCTCTTTCTATTGTAAATTTTGTGTAAAGTTTTTTGACAAACTTAATTAGGGCTGACTCCGAAACCTGGTTTTTACGAAAATATGCGATCGCAGCCTTTAAAATCTATAAAAAACCCGGTTTCCGGCCGCCAGTGCTACATTCCAAAAATAGTTAGAATTGGCACTTGCTTTTTTTCTGATTTCTGATAATATGAACCGAGAGGTAAAATTTGGAATGAGGTCTGAAGCCCTAGCAAATATCACCAAAGCTTCTTCAAAAACTACTCTCCCGTTTCCCTGCTTCTTTGAAACAGGGGCAATGTTTACTTGGAAACTTTACGTTTTTAGGAAAATTTAGGGCGATCGAAATACTCAAAAATACAGTGGAGAAAACATAGAAATATAATAGGGCGATCGATTCAAGACAATTCAATAAAAACACCCACTTTGAGCGAACACTCTTGTCCCCCTCTTCTTAAGGGGGCTAGGGGCGATCGAGTTTCGGCCTAAAACCCACTGTCTCTCTGCTCGATCCGAAAGTCTAGATCCCCCTCGCATCCCCCTTAAGAAGGGGGACTTTGAGTGAATTCTCTTCTTCTCCCGGATGTTTTGGGGGACTTGGTGAACACTCTTGTCCCCCCCTTATTAAGGGGGGCTAGGGGGGATCGCAATCTCCGCCTAAAAACGAGTAATTTCTATTCAATTAAATCGAAACTTTCTCAGCCAAAGTAACAATATGCTATGGAACTCAAATCAGCGGTGCAGTGGATAGCTCATCCAGACGGTCATTGGATTCTTCGCAATCCCGAAGACATGACTTTCATGGAAATTGACGACTTTGACAAACAGGTAATCTTGCAACTAAGCAAACAACCCGTAACAAACTCTCTCGCTGAATACGACATCGATTTAGAAGATGTGCAAAACCTCTTGAGAAGCTTAGCACAAACGGGAATGCTAGAAGGCACAAAAGCCCCGAAAGCCAAATTCAATCTTCTATCTTTCACAATTCCCCTAGTCAATCCCGATGTCTGGCTGTCGCAGCACATCGACAAATTGCGCTGGATTTGGACGTGGGAATTTGGCTTTTTTCTGTGCGCTTTCATCGCATCTTCCGCAGCAGCTTGGTTTGGTTCCTCGGCGGAAGTTGTTGTCTCGCACCAGCAGTTGTGGACAGCCGGAAAAATTGAGACTATTATCACATTTGTGTTCCTGACAATCCTGGTAATATCTTTGCACGAACTCGGTCACGCTTTCACCCTCAAACACTACGGCGGTCTTGTTAAAGAAATTGGATTGCTGTTTATGTGTTTCATTCCTGGATGTTATACAGATACTAGCGACCAATACAGTTTAGTCAAGCGAAAACAGCGGGTTTTAGTCGTGGCGGCGGGAGTTTTGATTCAAGTAACAATTTGGGCGGTTGCTGTTTGGGTTTGGCTGTTTTCTCAGTCGAATCCTGTCTGTCATCAAATTAGTTATTTATTGATGGTGGCTGCTTTGCTGACTGTAGCAATTAATTTGAATCCCCTGAACCGATTCGATGGTTATTATTTGTTGGTTGCAGCCACTGGGATTAACAATCTGCGACAAAGGTCGTTTGATTTTTATATGGATTTGTTGCGGAGAGACGAGATTGAGGCAGAATCAAGTGATAGATTGGTTTTGGCAGCTTATGCGCCTTTGAGTATCATTTATACTGTTTTTGCTTTGAGTTATTTAATGTCCTTGCTGGGAAACTGGGTTTTGCGGGTTTGGAGTTTTTAACCGCAGATTGATCGCAGGCGAGACGCCCGTGTCACAAAATACCACTTTATTATTTTAGGAGTTTATCGAAATGAATGTTTGTCAAAAGTTGGGAATTGTTGGCGGAAGTTTGAGTTTTGTACTTGTTAGTCAATCTTTGTCAGTACAAGCTGCTACTCTTACTCAAACTTATACTGTGGATCTGGGTTCGCAGCCGTTAAATAGTAGCACGAATGTGGTTTTGCCTAAGTTTAATTCGCTGTTGGGTACTCTGTTGAAGGCTTATGTTACGGTCAAGTCTACTGTTAATAATAGTGTCAGCATTACTCCTTTGACTGGAGATTTTACGGGGACGGCGACAACTAATGCAAGTATTGCTGTGAATATTCCGCTGTTGAAAGTTGACCCTAATTTGACTTTGAGTGTGTTAGCAAGTCCGCCGGAAACGAGGATTGCTAGCGGTGGTACGGGAAGTGTTAGCGGTTCGGCTTCCGGTACTGTATCAAAAAGTTATGATTCCCAGCAGTCTCTGAGTGCTTTAAGTGGATGCGATGGTGATACTTTTATCGCAGGTTTGATGACTACGGGTTTGACTAAAATTACCGGAAATCCGGTTAGAGGTAATTTTGGAGGTTTGGTGTCGGCTAATACTACAGTTAGTGCAATTTATGAGTATGAACCTGTGCCGGAACCGATGACGGTGGCTGGTACGTTTGTGGCGGCGGGAATGGGTTTATTGTGGAAGAAAAAACGCACAAAAAGATAAGAAGACCTAGCGGTTAAAATTACGTTATTTTCTTCAGTCTGCGGAGGCAGACTTTGTTTGTGTAGACGCGGTTTCAACCGCCGTCTGCATCTGTTTTTGGTAACTTCAAGCGATCGATAAATGCGATAATTAATCTCAGGGAAGATGCGATCGATCTCCTGAACCTTCTCCAGCCAACCGGAATCTATTTTGTCTTCTTTAACTTGCAAACTTCCAGGATTTTTGATGTTAGATTGGTAAAGGTCAAAAATATTTTTACTGTCAACTGTGCTTGTGTAGGTTTTGCTGCCAGTTAATGCACCGATGTTAGTTTCAGAAATTTGCACTCTTCAAAAAAATGGTTGCTTGACTTTGCTCTCAATGACTTATCTGGACTCAGCCGAGGTTTTTATGCGAATCGCGCAAAATTGTTACATTTGTTTACAATTGGCTCGATCGCCCTTTTCGTTTCCCTTCAGCGCTGAAGCCCGTCACGATCCAAAATCCAAAATCTAAAATCTAAAATCTAAAATCCCTTATCCCTTACAATAAACAGGCAATTATTATATTTTGAGTTATCCTGTGAGTCCTACTGCCGAAGTCAGCAATAACCTAAATGCGGGCGCTCTGCCAACCGTTACCGCTACCCCAGCCCGCCGCGCTGTTTTTCCCTTCACTGCGATTGTTGGCCAGGAGGAGATGAAACTGGCGCTGCTTTTGAATGTCATCGATCCCAAAATTGGCGGAGTGATGATTATGGGCGATCGCGGTACAGGCAAATCTACCACAATCCGCGCCCTAACTGATTTACTCCCAGAAATTGAAGTCGTGGCTGACGATCCTTTTAACAGCCATCCCACCGATCCCGATTTGATGAGCGATGAAGTGCGCGATCGCACTTTGCATCACGGTACAATGCCGATCGCCCGCAAAAAAGTACAAATGGTAGACTTGCCGCTCGGCGCTACCGAAGACAGAGTGTGCGGTACGATCGACATTGAGAAAGCTTTGTCGGAAGGAGTTAAAGCTTTTGAACCAGGCCTTTTAGCTAAAGCTAACCGCGGCATTCTTTACGTCGATGAAGTCAATTTGCTCGACGATCACTTAGTCGATGTTTTGCTCGACTCCGCCGCCAGCGGTTGGAATACTGTTGAAAGAGAAGGCATTTCGATCCGCCACCCAGCTAAGTTTATTTTAATCGGTTCCGGGAATCCAGAAGAAGGAGAATTGCGGCCGCAATTGCTTGACAGATTTGGAATGCACGCCGAAATTCGCACCGTAAAAGACCCAAATCTGAGAGTAGAAATTGTCGAACAGCGATCGAGTTTCGATCAAGATCCACCCGAGTTTCTCGCCAAATATCAGCACCAACAAGACGATATGCAGCAGAAATTGGTGGAAGCCCAAGAAAGATTAAAATCGGTAAATCTCGATCGCGATTTGCGAGTAAAAATCTCCCAAGTCTGCGCGGAATTGGACGTAGACGGGCTGCGCGGCGATTTGGTCACAAATCGGGCCGCAAAAGCTTACACCGCCCTAGAATGCCGCACAGAGGTAACAGTGGACGATATTCGCAAGGTGATGACTCTGTGTTTGCGCCACCGATTGCGGAAAGACCCGCTCGAATCCATAGATTCCGGCTATAAAGTGACTAAAGTGTTCGATCGAGTATTCGGCCTAGAAACAACCGAAGGTTAGAGCGTCAATGGCCAAGAGTCGTATCTTAACAAAAGGAATCTCTGCGAGTCGGCTTTAAATTCTCATAAACCCGATCGACTGTTCCCCTCTTGGCCATAGGCTTGCCAAGCCAAATCCACCAAACCGTTAACAATCGCCACAGCCACCACCGCCGAACCCTTGCGCCCCTCAATCCGAATATGAGGAACCATCGAATCGTGCAGCCTCGACTTAGCCACGTCAACCCCGACAAACCCCGAAGGAGTCCCAATCACCAAAGCCGGTCGAATTTCCTCAGCCTCAATCAAATCCACCAGCGCCGACAAAGAAGTTTGAGCCTGACCAACCACAAAAATCCCCTCAGGATAGCGTCTGGCCAAAGTTTCAATCCCCCAAGCAGCCCGCGTTTTTTCCTTTTGAGGACGCGTCAAAGCCTCCATCGAACAGTAAACCGGATTCGCAAAGGTACTTTGGATCAGCGGCGTAATCCCCACCTGCACCATCGGCACATCTACTACGATCGTAGTTCGTGCAGCCAAAGCAGCCGCCCCAGCTTGCAAAGCCTGATCGGAAAAACTAATTAAAGACTTGTACTCAAAATCAGCAGTCGCATATATCACACGGCGGACTATTTCGTACTCCGCCGCAGAAAAACCGTGGTCGCCAATTTCGTTATCGATTAATCCCAGACTCTGGGCATCGCTTACGTGCCATTCCATTTGTTGGATAGCTGTCGCCTGTGTGTTGTCAGGTATCAGCTTACCAGCTTTTAGCGATTAGTCATTAGTCATCACTGATTAGTTATTTGTCAGGAGGAGATTTTTGGGCACTTTTGACTGCCGACAAATCAACTCACGACTGCCACATTGGGAAGAAACCGGGTTTTTCAGGAGTTAACTTGGTTGCATATCGCAAAAAAAGCTACAAAACCCGGTTTCTTCCGACTTGCGCGCGGGGCCGAGAAACCGGGTTTTTCATGAGTTAACTTGCTTGCAACCGTTTGTAGTGCGGACTTCAGTCCGCTTTATGCTGCGGACACTCCCGACGCACTACAAACCCCACATTATATAATGACTAATGACTAACGTTCGCGAGCGGGGACGCTCGCACTAATGACTGATGACTAACTTTCTTCTGAAGGAGATTTGCCCAATACTGGAGTCAAGAATGCTACCAAAGCCCCGATCGCAAAACCGGCCACATTTCGGGCCAAAGGTAACCAATCAGAAGTCCGAGTCACCACAGGCCCAATTCCGAAGGCCAAAAACAGAATCCCCCACAGCGGCGAAAAAATCAGCGCCCACTGCCAAGACACACCGTCTCCCGGTTTCCGAGGCTGAGCCGCAAACCCGCAGATCACACCGCCCAGCACCGACGTAATTAATGTCAGCACCCACTGTTCCCTCGGCAAACCGGGAACTACGCGACAACCGCCCTGACGCAAACAGCCTTCTATCGACTCCAAAGATTCAATGATCGATCGATCTTCGCCATTGTCCCGCACAAAAAACTGATTGCCGTAGCGGGTTTGCAATTCCACCCAAAAAGTGCGCGGCAGCAGTGGATACAGCGCATCCCCCACATTAAAATTTAGTAAATTGCCACCGCGCGGGTCAGCAACTAGCAATACACTTTTATTGTCTAAGCCCCAATAACTTTTCACAGCCAAACCGGGCGTGCGATCGTACTGAGTCAGCACTCGCAGCTTCCAACCGGTTTCAGCTTCAAAGGCGTTTAAATTTTTGGCCAAACCCTCTTCTTCAATATCCGTAAGGGCTTTAGCTAAATCAATGATCGGCGTTTGAGTCGAAGGCAACAAATCGGGATTGTTGAAAGCATGGGCCGCAGGTGCGATCGTCCACACCGACACAGCCAGAAAAAAGGCGACAGCAGAGGCTAGAAATTTGCGGGGGAAAAGCTGTGACATAGGAAATTCTAATCCGGGTCTTAATTGTGAATGTTAGCTGGCGGTCTTAACCAGAGGATAAGAGAAAACTCATATTTCTTTACAATTATTTACTTTACAGGAAGCCGAGAGCAAGGGGAAGGGTTCGGGGAAGGAAAGTTTGCGATCGGGGGAAGGGCTGACAATTAACCGTAGAGGGCGCGATCGCAGTTCCGTTAATCGATCGGGACTAACGATGGGCCCAGAAACCGGGTTTTTTTACGAGAATACTTCACTGTGAGCAGCAGATTAGGTAAAAAACCCGGTTTCTTTGGTAGGAGTGCGTCCAGGACGATCGATCGTAATTCAAGCCGATGGTAACAGAGAGAGACCGTTATCAAACTCCCGGCGAATCATCAAACTCCGAACAACTCAACTTAATAGAACCCGCAAGCCAGTCGAAAGACGAATTAATTCGAGCAAAGGCTGATGCTTTTATTATTAACAAACCCTCCGATATTAACAGCACACCTTCTGCCAACACCAGTGCGACCAAAACTAACAGCAACCCCAGAGATGCAACAAATCATGAAATTGACCCGCTAATTGGCAAACTGGACTCGGACTTAGGAGACCCCCTAACCAACCCGAATCGAATAACCTCACCCGTTATAACTACATCCACAAACTCAGAAAAAGCTTCGGACAAAACACCATTACCCGCAACCGCTGAAACAACTTCAAAACCCGAAGAACACAAAACACCCCGATCATCATAGATTACACTCAACAGTTAGTCATAACCCAACAAAACATCACCTGCAACTGCATCAAGCGCAATTCCAGATCATAATACAACTTCATCAGAAAAATCCGAGAAAATTGCAGTAACAAATTCAACCGAAACTGTTACGGCTAGCCCAAATATTCCCTCAACTGATAAAACCTCTACAGACAAACAGTCCCCAGTTGCCACAACTGACGACAAGATAGACTCAGACAAGCAATCTCAAAACTCCACAATTGTGGAGAAAGCCAACTCAGGCGAACAATCTCGTACTGCCGAAGTTTCTGACAAAATAGACTCCGCTCAAAAAGCTCCAATTGCCCAGACTTCAGAAACAAAAAACTCAGACAAACAGCTTCCTGTTGCCGAAGCTACCCTGATAAACTCAGATAAAAAATCCCCAAAAGTCGATGCAACACCGACAGAAAAACCCCCTTCAGATTCTCAACTGCCGCCGACAACACAGCCCCCAACAGCCCAATTAATTCCAGCCACATCTAACCCAGTTTTACCTGACACTAATATCAGTGCAGAAGTCAAATCAACCGATTCACAAAAGCCAGTACAAACCGCTACTCAATCTTTAACTGACAAACAGAATGATACAGGAAAAGTTGACCCATTAAAAATCGAACCTGCTGCAATACCAAAAACAGCAGCCAGTGAAAATGTAACGGTGACGACAGCAACAGCAGCAGTTAAAATTCCAGAAAAAACTCCGAACAATACTAACTCAGTTTCGGAAATTAAACAGCCAGTTAAAACAGAATCTATTGTCAGTCAATCAGCAGATGCTGAATTAATCAAAACCGACAAAGATGCAACTTCCAGCATCTCTAAACCTCCCGCAGAAACAGAGTCAATTTTCGCTCCAATTGCGGAAAAATCTCCTGCAAAAACAGAGTCGCTTGTCTCTAACGTTGGCGAACAATCACCCAAACAAAGCAACTCCAACGTTTCTACCGTACCCGAACAATTGCCAATAAAAATTGAGTCAATTATTCCCACAAAAAACGATTCGGCTACGGTAGAAAATGAGAGCGTTTTTCCTGAAATAACATCAGAAATTGAAAGCGAATTGCCAACAAAAACCGATTCGCCATCGACAGCAGAATTCACTGCTGATACAATCGAACGGGACATTACTGTTTCTGAAACAGCAGCGGAATTAGAAACTGAGAAAAGCCCAGCACTCTTCTCAACTCCATCAGAGACAGCAGCAGTTACGACACAGATAGCAGAAGTCGAAACAAGCGCTTCACCCTCAACTCTTAAATCCCCACCTGAACCAAATTCAAAAAATCATAATAGCAATTCAAATCCCACAGAAACTGTCGCCGTCCTACCCGCGTATTCCGATCCTGAAATTGCGCCCAAATCCGCAGAGATGACAAGCGGTTTGCTACTGTCAGCAACCGAAGAATCTGCTCAACTTTCAGACAATATTGCAGACACTAAACCTAATTCAACACAGCGTACTGGCAACTTTCAAAGCAATACCAATTCCCCAACAAATCTCTCAATAACAGCAGCAGCCAACTCACCCAATCCCGGCACTTTCCTTGTAGATGACCAAGGACAAGTCAAATTTGACTATGTATTTGACGGCGGGTACTTTACTGGCGAAGTCGGCATTTTTAGCCTTTCAGGAATGGAAGCATTTACACCTGGTACTCCAGAATTCATCGCCGAAGCTGCTAGGAGAGTCCTAACTAATTCCACATTAGGAAACGTTGTAATCCGCGACAGTACAGAAGGATCCAAATTCACCGGTTCCATGCCGGGAGAATACGACTTCGGTTCAGGAGAATATCAGGGTATCAAAACTTTCAACATGACCCCTGGAGATACCTTTGCTGTCATGTTCGTACCCAGCGGTACAGTACAATCATCCCTCCAATACTCCTGGCTGTGGGATTTGTTCCCCGAAAACCGCCCCTTATTCAGTATCGCCACAGCCAATCCCAGCGATACCGCTCATCTGCTACAAATAGCCGACATTACGGGCACCGGCAACACCTTCGCCCTCGAAGATATGTCGGCTGCTAACTCAGACAGAGATTACAATGACCTAATCTTTAAAATTAGTGGCGCAACCGGAAACGCACCGCTGCTAGATACAGTCATCAACCCTGACAAAGAATGGCGCAATACAGCTTTAGGACAACAATTGCTCGCCGCAGTCAATCCCCCGAATTCTGACAACAATCCGCCCGTTGTTTCGCCGACAAGCGCTCGGACTTATACAGAATTAGAGACAACTATTTCATTAGACAATCTTGCCACAGATGCAGAGGGCGACCCTCTGACAATTAGCGTCCAGGATCCAGTAAACGGCACAGTAATTTTCAATCCCTTAACTAACAAAGCATCCTTTAAACCAGCAATCGGCTTCTCTGGAATTGCCAGCTTTGATTTCCTTGCCAGCGACGCTTTTGGGAGTTCAACGCCCGCGCGGGTAACAGTCAATGTCAGCGATGTTCCGCTGCTGAATCTAGATTTTGTGAAGCGCAATCCCCGACTGGATGCAGGAGAAAATACGGAATTAGTTGTGCTGGGAGATTTTGCCGACCAAAAAGGTGTAGTGCTGCCAGATTCTTACCTAACTTACACTTCATTCAATCCAGAAATAGCGCCAATAGATGCTGCTGGAAATGTAACGGGTTTGATCAACGGTACTTCAATTTTGAGCGCGAGTCGAAATAACTTGCAAGCAGTAACAGCGGTGCGAGTAGGAAAATTGCCAGCCCCAACCAACGATGCAGAATTCAATGGAGCACTAGCCGAGATTAACGGTTTGAATGTCTATCCCAAAGCAGTCACGATGACAGCAGGAATGGGGCGCTCACTTTTAGTAGGAATTGAAAATATCATCCAATCCCCCGATTTGAAATTCGGCTCAGTAGGAACTCGCTATTTCCCTGGAAACTCCAACTTATTGCAAGTGAATTCAGACGGCATTATTACTGCAATAGAAGAAGGAGTTACTAACGTCACCGTCATTCACGGAGCAGCCGAACAAGTCGTGCCAGTACGAGTCTCCCTGCCTGCCGCTGCCGGAACAATTTTAGGAGTAAATGGCGGTGCAGTTACTGGCAGTGACGGTTCAATTGTGATGGTGCCACCCGGTGCTCTTGCCGAAAATACAGCTATTAGCTTGACATCTCTAACCAGCAATGCTCTATCCCTACAACTTCCCGACGGTTTGCAGTTTGCCGGAGGCTTCAATTTAGACTTGGGTGACAACTCCTTGAAAATTCCCGCTCAATTAGCAATTCCTGCCCCTGCCGGCTTATCTCCTGGTACCGAAATTTTATTCCTGCGAAAAGGTTCGCTGCCGGATGCTAACAATATTTATTCCCCAATTTGGCTGATTCAAGAATCCGGTGTAGTCGATGCCAGCGGTACTATTCGCACTAATTCTCCACCATTTACCGGTATTTTGGAGACTGCCGAAATAGCGATGATAGCAATGCCGGACCTGGAGTTACAGAAGTTGGCATTGGAAAAGTTGCTCACCACCTCCAATATAAATGGTTCCCTTCTCTCAACAAATGTCGGTCTCCCAAATGGTTCCCTTCTCTCAACAAATGTCGGTCTCCAAAACAGCTTTTTAGCAGCCAATGCCGGTTTAATCGGTATAGCCGCCGTCACCACAGCTCAATTCGCCGCTACAATTTTACTGCTGGCTTACTTGGCTAAATACCTGAAATCTGGATTGAAAATTATTGCCATTCCTGAAGTCGGTTTACCTGTAGTCACTCCGGCGGGTGTTGAACTCGATCCAGAAGGGATTCCCCGCGTCACAGCCACTCTAAACATACCCACACTATTCCCAGCAGACCCCTTCGCACCTCCAGTGCTTCAATCCGCTGAATATAAGTTGGAAAATGGCGAACCAACCGTCGTCCTGACAGGCAGCAACTTCCTGAATAACTCCAATGATTTAGGCGGTGAATTTAAAGACTTAACAGTCAGCTTCCGCGTCGGCGACAAAACTTATCCAGGGGAGCATCCCGGTTTTGAAAAAGCCTCAAATAGCCAAGAGATCGTTCAGGTAAGCACAACGAAGTTTTAGCATTTGATTGACATTTTTTTTCAACCATTGAGCTCCGGAGATTTTCAACCTT
>NZ_JAHREU010000045.1:0-64946 GCF_020883145.1 Microcoleus sp. CAWBG27 | reverse complement strand
TTCGAGTTCGGCGCTGGATTTTGAGCAATCGTTGGTGCGATCGGCAAATTCGAGTTCGGCGCTGGATTTTGAGCAATCGTTGGTGCGATCGGCAAATTTGAGTTCGGCGCTGGATTTTGAGCAATCGTTGGTGCGATCGGCAAATTCGAGTTCGGCGCTGGATTTTGAGCAATCGTTGGTGCGATCGGCAAATTCGAGTTCGGCGCTGGATTTTGAGCAATCGTTGGTGCGATCGGCAAATTTGATACTGGTACGCTGGGTTCAGTAATTGTCTGCCCTGGTGCAGGTGCTGGTGCAGGTGCGGGTGCTGGCGCGGGTGTCGGTGCTGGTGCAGGTGCTGGTGCAGGTGCGGGTGCTGGCGCGGGTGTCGGTGCTGGTGCGGGTGCTGGTGCTGGTGCTGGTGCTGGCGCGGGTGTCGGTGCAGGTGCGGGTGCTGGCGCGGGTGTCGGTGCAGGTGCAGGAGTTCGCCTGGGTGCTGGCGGAGGGTTGGGAGTCGGTGCAGGAGTCGGTGCAGGTGCTGGCGCCGGAGTTGGTGCGGGAGTCGGTGCAGGTGCTGGCGCCGGAGTTGGTGCGGGAGTCGGTGCGGGCGTCGGTGCAGGTGCTGGCGCCGGAGTTGGTGCTGGTGCGGGTGCAGGTGCTGGCGCGGGAGTCGGTGCAGGAGTCGGTGCAGGAGTCGGTGCAGGAGTCGGTGCAGGAGTCGGTGCAGGGGTTGGTGCAGGGGTTGGTGCCGGAGTTGGTGCCGGAGTTGGTGCCGGAGTCGGTGCAGGAGTCGGAGTCGGCGTCGGTGCCGGAGTCGGCGTCGGCGAGGTTGAAGAAGTTGTGATATTAATTTGCGTCGGCTGTACGATCTGAGTCTTTGAGCTGGGAAAACTTCCGGATGCAATAACATTTTCCTTCTTGTCGCTCCCAGTGGCAATGCTGCCAGCAGTACCGTTCAAGCTGTTATAGTTGGGCCCGACGCCGAAAATAGTGTTTGAGGCTTGGCCACCGTGGCTAATGGTGATATCTCCACCATTGGCGCTACCAGTCGCGGCGGCGGCAATGCTACAACCTTGCACCAAGCAGGTAAAAGTGCCTGTAGCTCGGAAATAACGGCCGGCTGCAATGTTAATATTTCCTCCGGCTGTTCGCCCTTGGGTGTTGATACGGGTTACTTCTATGTCATTGCTGGCCTTGAGGGTGACTTGACCGCCTTTTTTTTCTTCGGAGTTGGCGTCTATGAAGCCTGTTTGAATGCTGCTTGAGGCTGCAATACTAACATCTCCGGCGTTGCTGGTTTTGTCACTTGAGCCTGCGTTGATATTGCCTGTTTCTACTTTTCCTGTACGGCTGGTGACGCTGATGTTGCCGCCTGCTGCGGTGGTGGAGTTGGAGTTGAGAGCGAGTGTGCTAATGTCGCTGCTGGCTTGTAGGACGATCGCACCTTGTGTACTCGTCAGGTTGCCGCCGGCTGCAAGGGTGTTGGCTGCTTGAATTTCGATCGCCCGAGCGCTGGCACCTTTGACTGCAACATCCCCCGCAGCTACTACTCGGTTAGACGCTGTAAGTACCAATTGACCGCTAGCATTGACGCTGATGCCTGTAGCATTGGTTTGACCGACCCCTGTCAGCAGTTCCGGCAAGGATGCGACTGCTGTTCCAGGGCTGCTTGTCGCTGGCGACGGCTGGATGTCCAAACTCAGCAAACTGTCTGCTTGACTGATTCGCACTAAATTTGTCCCAGTGACTGACGCAACGGTAATTTTACCGCCCGGTGCCGAAAGATTGCCTGTGCTGACAACGGTGCCGCCGAGCAAAGTTAAGCTCTGCCCTGACTTGACTGCTAAGTCGGCTGTGTTGATAATTGCCCCAGCTCGATCGGCTCCAAAAGCAAAGGAAGTGGGCGCGCCCGTCAGAGATGTGTAGGTGTTAGTACCGACTGCGTTAAACGAATTAGAACCAAATCCAATACCGGTGGCCGTGGTTGCTGTAAAAGAAGCCGGCACATTTAAGCTGGCACTGTTGCCAAATATGATGCCCGAGGGATTCATCAGAAACAAGTTAGCATTACCGCCGGTTAATTGAATTGAGCCGTTAATAATCGAAGGGCTGCCGCCGTTAATGCGACCTAAAATGTTGCGAATGCTGGGATTTGAGATAAAGTTGGCTATCTGATTTGGCGACAAACCGAATTGTGTAAAACTGTGGAATAGATTTTGTTTGTCGTTCGATAATTGTCCGCCTTCAATGTCGAAGCGAGTTTGAGGTGTAGGAGTTCCGCTTGGGGTGGGAGTGACTTTGGTGCCAGTTCCATCGTTCGCTGGCACAATTTGAGCTTCTGCTTTTGCTTGCAAAAAGTAAATATTTATCAAGATTATTTGCACATAAAGTGCCAGTTGGCTAATTCTTTGTTTTGACAACGATTTAGCCGATATTTGAAGATTTTTGGGGGTTTTCATAGGTTTTAAAGGGTTTAATTTTTAATAAATCGCAACAATAACGTATCTTATCCACACTCTCATCTCAATATAACTCGCAATGCCTAGACTCTGTATATTCCCCATGACACATTCAAAAAAACGCCATTTTAGACCCACTCCGACGCCGATCAACCGATTTTTTTTTACTATTATTGAGACTTTCTACAAAGGATGGGGTTAAAAATTAGGTTCTGCGTCCAAGAGCGATCGGGAAAATTTCTGGTCAAACATCTTTCCTTTCCTAGGTTCAAAAATAACAAAGCTATCTCCACGATAGCCTGTAAAAAAAATTATGACAAGAAAAAGTATAGCCTTTCTCAAAAAGATGAGGTATGACTCATAGCTTATATAACCAGTTCCAGTAAGAGGGCTCAAGCCCAACAACGTCCGCGAATCTTAAGGTTTGAAGGTTGGTGTGTGTCCCGGACTGTTATTGCTTCTTCCTTCTTCCCTGGGCTACAAGCCAAATTTTTAGAGGTTGCTGTAACCCGGTTTGTTAAAAAAAACCGGGTTGGGCGGTTTCTTGGTGTGAGGTTTGGTGAGGTAAAACAACTTAAATCCGGCTCACTTTTCCTCTCCAAATCAAATCCGCTATTGTCGGTTTCGAGCTGCTGCTTTTCGGTTTTAATCGATCGCCCTTTTGCAGTTTAAGGGGCTGTCATAGCGGATTTTTGGCAGGATTTGAGAGTTAATTCGGTGAAGTTTGGACAGTGGGCGAGGGACTGGGTGAATCAGGGATTGGTGAAGATGAACTCGGTGAATCAGGGCTTGGTGAAGATGAACTTGGTGAAGATGAACTCGGTGAATCAGGGCTTGGTGAAGATGAACTTGGTGAAGATGAACTCGGTGAAGATGAACTCGGTAAAGATGGATTCGGTGAGGGCTTGGGTGAAGGAGTCGATTGGTCAGATTTTTTGAGACCGACAAAAGCGTCGTAGCGGGTGGTACGATCGCCAATCACGGCCGCTGTAATGCCGATCGACCGCGTGGCATCTATCCAGATTTTTTGGTTGGGAGGAAACTCCGGCAAAGCGAGGTTTTTCGGGTTAAACGCACTCTCGGTGTCGATGAAAAAATTGCCGTTGTGAGGCTTAAGTTGCGATCGTACAGTTTTTTGGAACAATTCGCTACTTAAAAGCGGACTTGTAGGTGCCGGAACGATCGAGTCTACCACGGGTGCTCCTACTGTCATAAACATTACATCCTTCATCCAGCCGCGAGTTACAGTAATCCCTCCAAACGGCGATTTCCATTGAGTCGCAGGTTGCCCCCCCACTTGAATTTCCTCAACTCTAAACCCTTTAGTTTTCATCATTTCATCAAGCTGTTTCAGGGATTTGTTGGCGGCGCCGCGGTTGTTTGTTTCCACCATAAATACAAATCCAGCAGCAAATTTATCTTTCGGATTCTGTGCGGGGGCTGGTATTAATGATAGAGAAAATTCTCCCGCCATCCAATTGATGAAATCTTTATCTAAATCCTGGCCAGTAGTCGATTTTAAACCAGTACGCAAAACTTGAGGATTAATCGGGGCAAGCGGATTAGCATCGGCTCCCAATACGTAGTCTTGCCACAAACGCTGCAAGTTACCGCCCGATACCATCATGATTGTATTGTTTGGCAGGCGGTTAGCCATTTTTAGAGCATTATTTTCCACTGCTATACGAGTAGTAGAATCTGGTTTTAGCCAAGAGATTGATTTGAATCCAATTCCGTCTGCATCCAGCGTCGCTGTGGTGGCAAATCCTTGATTTTGTTGCAGTTTTTCCAGGTTTTCTACCGAAATTTCGCGGGATGAGTTGGCGGCTGTAAAGGCTGCTGCAACCGGCATATTCACGTAGATTTGACCGAAGGCACCGGCATCCTTAATTTGTTGAATGGCGTCTCCATAGCCAGGAGTTTTGGCGAGGGATGGTTCGCCTTTGTAGGTGTCAATTATTCTGTCTGTGGCGGTGGGATCTGTGGTGACTGCTAGATAGTTGGTACCGAGTACCGCGACTGAGAAATTGCGATCGGGTATACCTTGAGTTTCTGTAACTTGCACTCCTTTGTAATTCCGCTCAACCATTTTTCCTTGGTTGAGGGGTCTGGGTTTGGCTAATAATTCTTTAGCTTTAATCGGGTTGGAGATGGGGAGGATAATTGCTACTGACTGCTGAATTGGCTGAGGTGGGGGCGCGTTGGGTGCGCGCGGGGGAACTGGTATCGCTGTTTTGTTGCGGAGAAACGCCACCATTACCGTGTTACCCACCCAAGGCTGAATGTCTTGCTGATAGGCGTAACCGTTGCTTGTGAGGATGCGATCGCGCAATTCGCTTAAAAACCTTTCAAACGAAGCTTTCGACTCCGGCGTACCAAATTCTCGCAGCCTATTCCACTGCGATTCATCGGTAGTGATGGATAGAGCCATCATCGCATCTTGGGGAACAACGACGGCTCCCGCTGGCAAATCTTTGGCGGGGCCTCGGGAAATGACGATCGAGTACGCGAGGATACCTAAACCGATCAGAAGTGTGGCGGCTCCGATCGTAAACAGCAGGGAAGATTTATCTTTCTTGAACATTATTCGTAAAGTTCTGGTACTCGCAATATCATAGATTATATTGGTTTGTAGTGAGGACTTTAGTCCTCCGATTTATGAGGACTAAAGTCCTCACTACAAACCTATTCCCAATTCCCATACGCCATACCCATATCTCAATTCCTTGCCTTAAAGTCTTTAAAGATAGTTTGAAACGAGTACATTAGCCTGTGAACATCGTTTGTGGCTCTAGGAAAGATATAGATTATATTGGTTTGTAGTGAGGACTTTAGTCCGCATAAATGAGCGGACTAAAGTCCTCACTACAAACCTATTCCCAATTCCCATACGCCATACCCATATCTCAATTCCTTGCCTTAAAGTCTTTAAAGATAGTTTGAAATGAGTACATCAGCCTGTGAACATCGTTTGTGGCTCTAGGAAAGATGTTGTGTTCCCATTTTTTGCGCGCAGTAGTCAGTAATTTTGCCACTGGTTGCGAGTAACTATTAGAAATGAAATAACTGCCGCCTTCGTAGCGAATATCTGACGCCAATCCGATAAAAGCACCAGCCATTTCTAGTTGAAGTTCCGAGGTGCAATGTTCGGATTTTACTGCTAAAATTACTTGCGAGTGTCGCGGTTCCCGGTTGAGCAAACGGCAGATATTCGCTTCTTTTTGGTACAGAATTAAAACGTTGCAGTTGTGCAGAACTCCGGCTCTACCTTGCACTTTGACTCCGAGATGAATTTCCAGGGCTGGTTTGTCGGGAAATTCCACCACAGCATGAGTGTATGGATGTGCTGTTCCGTGGATTTTTCCGGCTGTTTTTCTAAATGTTAAATATTTCGGCGTTTCGTCGTCTAAAACATTGTTATAATAGATGTTGCCACCTTCGTTAGCAACTGCTTTCAGCAGGATAGTGAATAGGTAAGCATCAAAAATTCTGGCTTGTTCTGCCACTCCGTTAAAATCTAAATCGATCGAGCTTTTTAACTTGCTCTTAATTTCAGAATTGATGGCGTAGTTGCTAGGTTCAGAGGGCAGTTTTTCGAGTAATTGCTTGAGGGCGATCGCCTGTTTGTGGCGTGGGGCTGTTAAAGTGGACGTAAACTCCATAGTTTGGGCTGTTTTTGCGCCGGAATTGGCAAAGACAATTTTTGTGCCGAGGGGAGAGGTTTCCGATTCTACTTTCAAGAAATAAGCAATTTCGTCTTCCATTTCGGAAGTGTTCACCGTCGCTTGTTCGACAGCAGCAATTAACAGCAAAAGTTGTTCTTTCGCGGTATAATCTTCTATCTTGAGCAGCGGTGTCTTTCGTTTGAGCGATCGCTCTTCAATTACTTTACCTATCTCTACAGTATCGGCGACTTGTTGAACTACCCAACCTAAGTTAAACTCATTCAGAATCGCCGCCAATTCTTGACACAGTTTGGCGTACTCTATCTCATCCATAATTGGTTCTGGGTTGCACACTATATCTCATTATACAAGCTAGTTGATTTTTTTGTCAATGTGCTGTGTTTGCCGATCGATTAAGTAAAACTACCAACACAGGTAAAGATATGTTAAGAAATTTGACTCTTCCTTCTTCCTTCTTCCTTCTTTCTTCTTCCTTCGATAGAGAGTAAGCTATTGTACGACATTGAGAGCGATCGCACTATGGCAACTATCAACGACAACTACCTCAAACTCAAAGCCGGCTACCTGTTTCCCGAAATCGGGCGCAGAGTGAAAGCCTACGCAGACGCGAATCCCGGTGCGCCCATCATCCGGCTGGGGATTGGCGACGTGACGGAACCGCTACCGGAAGCTTGCCGCGCGGCGATGGTAAAAGCGGTGGAAGACATGGGCGTGCGGGATACATTTAAAGGATACGGCCCGGAACAAGGTTATGAGTGGCTGAGGGAGAAAATTGCCCAGCACGACTTCAAGGCGCGGGGATGCGATATTGATGCTTCGGAAATCTTTATTTCTGACGGTTCTAAGTGCGATTGCGGTAATATTCTGGATATCTTTGGCAATGATAATACGATCGCCGTTACCGATCCAGTTTACCCGGTTTACGTAGACACGAACGTGATGGCCGGACACACCGGAGACGCCAACGAAAAGGGCGAATACGACGGATTTGTTTACCTGCCAATTACCGCCGAAAACAACTTTACCGCCCAAATTCCCACAGACAAAAAAGTCGATTTAATTTACCTGTGTTTCCCCAACAACCCGACGGGCGCGACTGCCACCAAGGAACACTTGCAAGCTTGGGTAAACTATGCTAAGGCGAACGGTTCGATTATTTTCTTCGATGCCGCCTACGAAGCCTATATTACCGATCCGAGTTTGCCCCATTCTATCTACGAAATTGAAGGTGCGCGCGATTGTGCGATCGAATTTCGTTCATTCTCCAAAAATGCCGGTTTCACGGGTACTCGCTGCGCCCTAACAGTCGTACCAAAAACTTTGACAGGAAAAGCCGCCGATGGTTCCGATGTCGAAATTTGGAAATTGTGGAACCGCCGCCAATCTACTAAATTCAACGGCGTTTCTTACATCGTGCAGCGCGGTGCTGAGGCGGTTTATTCCGAGGCTGGCAAAGCACAAATTCAGGCATTAGTCAATTTTTACATGGAAAATGCGGCGATTATCCGCGAGAAATTGACAGCAGCCGGAATCGAAGTTTTTGGCGGCGAAAATGCACCTTATGTGTGGGTGAAAACGCCTCACGGTTTGTCGAGTTGGGATTTCTTCCAGAAGTTGCTGGAAACTTGCAATGTGGTGGGCACTCCGGGTTCTGGTTTTGGTGCGGCGGGCGAGGGTTATTTCCGCATTTCGGCGTTTAATAGTCGGGAGAATGTGGAAGAAGCAATGAGACGGATTGTGGAGAAGTTTAAGGTTTAAAAGGGCGGGCAAGATGCCCACCCCACAAGAAACTTAATGTATTGTGGAACAAGCATCTTGCCTGTTCTTGAAAACAGTAAAAGATGTGAGTTATAGCGGTTCTCACAAAGATGAGGTACGTTGTTGGGCTTGGGCCCTCTTGGTTTCAGCGGTTATACAACCTGCCAGTCATACCTCATCTTTTTGAGAAAGGCTATATAATCTAATCCAGCCAACATTATTATGAGCGTGAAAAAGCAATGTCATATAGTGAATTCACCCTCAAAAAAGTCAAACAAGACTTTCAACTCACCCTAATAGAAGTACCTACTTTTATTGTTTCAGCGCCGCCGATTCAGCCGAGTCCAGCCCTAGCTGAGTTTATTGAAAAACGCCTACCTCTAGCCCTAGCCCTGAATACCGAAAAAGCTCGTTCTGAAATGATTATCTGTCCGATTCTGCTAGAATTAAAAGATATTTTTAAACAGAAAATTAGCCTTTTTTCAGGCAATGAATTTACCGTAGATCAATCGGTGGGACTTAACGGTGTCTGCGACTTCCTCATCAGCAAATCGCCCGAACAACTTTTCATCGAAGCTCCTGCTATGATTGTAGTGGAAGCAAAAAAAGAAGACATCAACGGCGGACTTGGACAATGTATTGCTGAGATGATTGCAGCTCAAAAATTCAATGAAAGAAATGGCGAGTTTGTCAACAAGCTTTATGGTTGTGTTACGACGGGTAACTTGTGGAAGTTTATCAAACTTGAAGAGCAAACTGTTACAATTGGTTTAAGAGAATACTCGCTGCCACCAGTTGATGAAATTTTGGGGATTTTAGTTAGCTTTATTACTTAGTCGGGACTTACAGCGGTTATCGCAAAGATGAGGTATGTTGTTGGGCTTCAGCCCTCTGAGTTTAGTGCGTTATGTAAGCTGTCAATGATACCTCATCTTTTTAGGAAAGGCTATACTTATCACAACCAAAGAAACCGGGTTTTTATGGTTTTTGTCGGCGGTAGTCAAGTATTCTCGAAAAAACCCGGTTTCTGACACCCGTGAGTAAGTCCGATTAACCAAACTGAATGCAAGCCAACACCAGGAGTTTTTTATGCACTTGCTACGAGTTCAAGTTCCTGATTTTCGGGGTTTGAAAAATATAGATATCACTTTTGAAAAAGATTTTTTCCCTAAAATTTTTCCGCTGGGCAGTCAAAATGGTGGCGGTAAAAGTACGCTGCTGCAATTAATTTTTGTATTGCTGCACTGTTCTTTTGATGATGATAAAAAACAGTTTTTACAAAATCTACTTCATGGATTTAAAATTTATGATGGGGAAGACAAAAGATTTTTAGCAATTATCGACATTTGGGATGGAGAAAAAATAGTCAATCTTCAATTCATTTCTTATACAGATTATTGTCTCAAACAGTTATTGTCTTTAAATCTTAAAAAAGAAACCGTAGATGAATCTGAGGAATTTTTTTCAGATTTCAAAAAATTAGAAATAGTTAAAAATGAGTTTGATTATCTTAGAACAGATCCAGATAGACACGATGAAATTGTAGAAGTTTGTGAATCACTTAAGCAGCTTGAGGTAATGCGTGACAAAAATATTGAATATTTACACTCAAAGAATATAATATATGTATGTAACTATTCAAATGAGCGAAAATTAAATAATGAGGGTGATGAATCTTTACTTTGTCATTTCAGTAATATAGATAGAAAAAAAACACAAGAGTTCTTAAAAAAGTTATCATATAAAATATTTTTGGCTGCTCCTTCAACGCAAGTTTTGCTATTTCTTCCGCTCAATGGTAGACAACTATTATTCAGAAATCCAAATAACTTGGCTCATACTAGTTACATGGTATTAGCGGAATCTGCAAGATTTAAATTAAATGGCTTGTTTACCTATGACTTTATTGCAGTAGAGCTATTTATTGAATTATTTAAAGATGCTCGCGATCGCGATTTCAGAGAAGCAATTAAAACAGGTAGCTACGGCAACAACTATCAAACTCTAATTAACGACTTAAATCTGCTACTGGGAAACAAAAAGATAAATTTAGATGAAGATTTTTCAGGAGTCAATTTTAAATTGGATAATAATGGTGAAACTATAGAACTATATCCAGAAGATTTAAGTCACGGCGAACTCAAAAGACTTAGCATTTATATATGGCTCAAATCCCGGAACATAGAAGATGCTATTGTGTTGATGGATGAAGTTGAAATTGCTTTTCATCCAGATTGGCAATATCAAATTATCTCAGACCTCAAAGAATGGGCACCCAGCAATCAATATATTCTGGCAACTCACTCCTACGCATTGTGTGAAGCTTTGACACCGGCTCATGTTAAAGAAATCGAACCAAAACTAATCAAACCAGAATCTAATATTACAAATGAGTCTTAATCCAAAAGAGCTAAAAGAACATTGCGAGATAATTCTTAAGTCTCGCGAAATTAAAAATAAAATTGTTGTTTTGTGCGAAGGCAAGATTCCCGAAACACAGGGTATAAAGTCACCTCAATCTTATAAAGCAATGAAGTACACGCCGGATGCAAACTTTTATAATGCTTGCGTTCCAAAATGGTGGACTCAGAAACGACCACAATTTTTCAACTGTGGCGATCGCGCAACTGTAATCAATACTTATTTGAATCTTTTAATATTACACGAACAGGATACCACTAACTCGTATTTAGATCCAGATCGACTTTTTGCAATGATAGATTTGGACTTGCACTTGCAAGAGATTGATAATTACAGTTTTCCCGATACAGAAGCAATTTTTTGCAATCTTTACGAAAAATCGCAGGTGAAAGCACAAAATGCAAAACAGCACCGCATATGGATTACAGGTTTGATTCATAAAGAAGCATATTTTATCACACCTGAACTTCAATCAATATTTGATGATTATCCTAATTCTCCTATGTATCAGGATAATCCTGTTCAACTGAATAGTATTTATATTGATATGGCTGATAAAATTAGTAGCGATCCAGACTTGAAGAATAACCTTAACATACGGAGAGCCCTCGATCGCATAAATCATTGTTCGGGACTGGATTGTACACAATTAGACTTAGATAAATTTCAGGATTCATGGAAACACCAGTTTCAAAATACGACTGACGCAGCCCACAAGCATGAGTTAATCCTAGCTTTGCTGACAATCAAAAAAGCGAAGAATTATTGGAAGCAAATAAAGCCACCCGGTGACTGGAGTGGGGATGAGAAAAATTTTAGAGAACAACTATTGTTAGAGATTTGCGGATTTTATTCACGGCAAAGTAGCGATGTTAATTGTCATATTCCTTTTTTTTTCAAAACATTGTATGAGTTCGTTTGAATAAAACACCTCAATTATAATTTTACAACATATCGGTTTACACTAAACCAGCTTGAAAAATCTGATTGGCTGTCAAGCTCAAATCTGGAAACGTTTGCGACACAATCCGATCGCACTCCCGAAACTTGAGAATTTGATATTCACCATCAACCAAGTTACACACAGAAATTGTCGGTTGTTTGGGATTACCAATAAAATTGCGTCCACCCAACGCAGCATAATCCACAATCCAATATTCAGCGATACCCATTTCCTCGTAATCAGCGTATTTCAAATAGTAATCATCGCGCCAATTGGTTGACACAACTTCGATCGCCAAAGGTATCGATGCACCTAAACTGAGGATAGATTGTTTTTGCCACAATGGTTCATTCACCAGGTTTGCACGGTTCAGCACCAACAAATCGGGGCAATAACCAGAATCTTTTTCAGGAGGTCTAACTATCACTTGGCGAGGGATACCGTAGGGCAATCCCAGACGTTTGATTTCATAAGGAATTTCGATGCCAAGAAAGCTGATAACTTCCTCGTGTTCGCCTACTGGTTGTGCCATCTCAACAATCTCTCCATTATGCAGTTCGTAGCGTACCGTCCTATTTTCAGGTAGCGACTCTACAAATTCCTCGAAGTTTACGAGTTTGGGTAAAGTTTGAGTCATAGGTTTTTAGAATGACTGATAATACTAATTATACCAAATCTGGCTTTGATGTCTAGCAATCGTAAATTGCGATCGCGCATCTCTTCTCGTTGCCCGTGCTACACTCAACATATATATCCAAAAACTATTGTGGGGTAGGCACCGCCTGCCTGTCCTTTGCACAAACTTAACAACTAGCTCCCAATTCAGCTTATGATTGTTATCGCTCCCGTCCTCAAACCCGTTAGCCAAATAACGCTTACTCCCGGCAGTGTCGTAACTATTCCAAATGTAAGTTGGCTGGAATTCGAGTCAATTTTGGAGGAATTGGGAGAAAAGCGATCGGCACGAATTGCTTACAGCAAAGAAACTTTAGAAATTATGGTTCCTTTACCCGAACACGAAAGGCCAACAGATTTAATCTCTGATATTGTCAAAATTTTACTCAAGTCTGCGGGTAGAAGATACGAACCCTTCGGTTCTACTACTTTCAAGCGGGAAGGTGCAGCGGGAATTGAACCTGATGCTTGCTTTTATATTCTAAATTATCAGCGGATGATTAGCCGCCGCCGACTTTTGCCGGACGATCCGCCGCCGGATTTAGCAATTGAAACGGATGTAGCCTCTAAAACTACGATCGATGCTTATCTAGCTATTGAAGTTCCAGAAGTCTGGGTTTACGATAGCGGTAGGCTTCGCATCTATGTGCTGCAAGATGGAGAGTATGTAGAATCGGATATTAGTCCGAATTTTCCGGGAATTGCGATCGCCCAACTGATTCCTGCTACAGTGGAACGTGCTTGGCAGGTTGGAAATTTGCAAGCGCTAGAAGAATTTGAAAGTGCGATCGGCTAAACTTCTAGTATTTGCATGGTGCATCGCGATCGACAATCTCTGGTATTTAATCTACAAGCTGAGGGCGACGCACCTGATATAAGGGTTGAACAAACCAACCAAAAAAATGTTGGATTGTAAGACTTTTTATAAATCTTTTATAAATTATATAAGGTGCGTCGCCCTTAACTTATCGAGTATTTTGGGGATTTTTCATGGCGACGCACCCTACGAAAAACTTATACAATTGCCGCCAATTTGTCAACCCCCGCAGGTCGATAAATTGTATCCCTTTGCTGATAACTCCGGCCCAAAGAAGTAATCGCATTTTGCAAATCTTCTACCGATTGACAACCGCCACCAACCGCACCGGCCATTGTAGTAATGTGTTCTTCCATCAATGTGCCGCCGATGTCGTTGCAACCCCATTTCAGCGCTTCCTTAGCTCCTTCCAAACCTAATTTAACCCAACTCGGCTGGTGATTGGGAATCGTATTTCCTAAGAAGATTCTCGATACAGCAGTGAGCAATAATGTATCTGCTAAAACTGGTTGATCGCGGCCGACTCGACTCCGCAAAGGTGCCGGTGCTTCTTGCCCGACAAAGGGCAGTAAAATGAATTCTGTGATGCGAGCTGGATAGTTGTTGTTAATGGCACTTTGTTGGAGCGATCGCACTTTTTCTAAATGCAAAACCTGCTGCCCTGCCGCCTCAATATGCCCGCAAAGCATCGTGCTCGTTGTCGGCAAACCTAAGCTGTGAGCAGTTCCTACGATTTCTAGCCAAGTTGCCGAATCTAGTTTTTCCGGGCAAATCACCCGTCGCACTGCATCGTCGAGAACCTCCGCCGCAGTACCGGGCATCGAACCGACTCCCGCATCCTGCAATGCCGAAATTACATAGCTGAAACTAAGACGATCTTGTCTGGCAATAAATTCTATTTCTTGGGGCGAAAAAGCGTGCAAGTGCAACTGCGGAAACTTATCCTTAATTGTTTTCACTAATTGCAGATAATAAGGCAAAGATTCACCGTTGAGCTTAGCTTGCAGATTTAAGCCGCCCTGCATACAAATTTCCGTCGCACCCCGCTGCACTGCATCTGTTGCCTTCTCTAGAATTTGGGCTGTATCTAACCAAAAAGCGCCCTCATCTCCGTCGTCGCGGCGGAACGCACAGAAACTGCAATGCTGCTCGCAAATATTGGTGAAATTAATATTTCGATTGATAACATAAGTAACAATATCGCCTGATTGTCGGCGGCGGAGCAAGTCAGCGGTTGTTTGAATAGAAGCGATCGCATCTGGCTCTCTTTGCTGCAAAAGTACCAATGCCTCTGCGCTAGAGATGTTATAAAGTTGTAAAGCGCGATCGAGAATTGCATCAACAGTTTTATTTTCCGATTCAGTCACAAAATCCACCACTAAAATTAACGGCTTTTTATATCTTAACAAATCAACTATGGACGAAACAGATTCTAAAGTATAAAGTCGTAAAAAAACATCTTTTCATTTTAAGAAACGGTAACTATGAGCGTCAATGAAGCAAATCACCTGTTGCCAGTGCCGTCTGGGCCTTTGCAAATTCCTGCTGTAGGGACTTGTGGTTCAACTTTTGCAGAAGATACACAGCCAATTTATTTTTCCTTGGTGATTCCCACCTACAACGAGTGCAAGAATGTCAAAAGTATTGTGGAACAATTGAGCAAGTTGCTTGATGGCAGCATTCCCGGCAACTACGAATTAATTGTAGTCGATGACAACAGCCCCGATCGCACCTGGGAAGTTGCCCAGTCGCTAACAGCCGACTATCCGCAATTGCGGGTGATGCGGCGCGAGCACGAGCGGGGACTTTCCACAGCCGTGATTCGCGGGTGGCAGGCTGCTCGGGGCGAGGTTTTGGGTGTCATCGATGCCGACTTGCAGCATCCGCCGGAGACGCTATTGCAGCTTTTAGCAGAAATTCAGCGGGGGGCAGATTTGGCCGCTGCGAGCCGCCACGTTGCTGAGGGTGGTGTGAGCGACTGGAGCGTTGTCAGGAGATTTTTGTCGCGGGGCGCTCAAACTGTTGGATTGATTATACTGCCTGGAGTCGTCGGCAGAGTTTCCGATCCAATGAGCGGCTATTTTATGGTGCGTCGCAGTTGCATTGCCGGCCAAACCATGAATCCTGCGGGTTACAAAATCTTGATTGAAGTGCTCGGTAGGGGAAATATCCGCTGGATTGGAGAAGTTGGTTATGTATTTCAGGAGCGGAAAGAAGGCGAAAGCAAAGTTACGGGGAAACAGTATATTGAGTATTTGCGACATTTGTTCATATTGCGGTTTGCCCGCTGGCCAGTGGGTAAGTTTCTGCGATTTGGCATCGTGGGTTTCAGCGGTGTGTTTGTCAACATGGGGGTTTTGTACGTCCTGCGAAATAGTCTGCATTTGGAGCTGACTCGCAGTCTAATTATTGCTGCTGAATTAGCAATTATTAGTAATTTTTTGTGGAATGATTTGTGGACTTTTGGGGACATTTCTAAGCGGCAACCGGGAAATCGCCAGCGCTTCAAACGCCTGTTGAAGTTTAATACAATTTGCTTGATGGGTTTGATTTTGAATGTGCTGCTGGTTAATTTGATGTTTAATGTTTTTGGGATGAATGAATATTTGGCTAACTTAATTGCGATCGTGGCTGTGACTCTGTGGAATTTCTGGATCAACATGAAGCTAAGCTGGCGGGTAACGGAAGTTGATTAGGGAATTGGGAATTGGGCATGGGGCAGTGGGCAGTGGGCGGTCAACTGACAACACATAACTGACAACACACAACTGACAACACACAACTGACTGAATTAATGATTAAGCATAAACAACTGTTGTTGCTATTACTGTGGACGGCGATCGCCCTAATGCTACGTTTTGCAAATTTGGACTCGAAACCGCTGTGGACGGACGAGTTTTCGACTCTGGTGTTTAGTTTGGGCAACAGTTTTCGCGGGGTGCCGATCGATCGGGCGATCGCACTTTCCACTCTACTACAACCGCTACAATTGGGCCCGGATGCTGGCATTGCAGATGTTCTCAAGCATTTGCTGGTGGAAAGCAACCATCCGCCAGTGTATTTTATGGTAGCCCACTGGTGGATGCGACTGTTTGCGCCGACTGAGGATAGTTTAGTGTGGATTGGGCGATCGCTTCCGGCATTATTAGGAGTGATTTCAGTTCCAGCTATCTACCTTTTAGGCAAATTTGCGTTCAATTCTCGTTTAGTCGGTCAATGTGCGGCTGCGATGATGGCAGTTTCTCCCTACGGCATTTATCTCGCCCAAGAAGCCCGCCATTATACCTTAGGAATCTTATTAGTTATTGCGTCTCTTTTTTGCTTGACATTAGCTGCAAAAAAGCTGCAACAGCGCGCTCCACTGCCTATCTGGACGGTGCTATTTTGGATAATTGTTAATTGTTTGGGAATTGCGGTTCACTACTTTTTTGCCTTGACTTTGTGTGCAGAAGCCATAGCATTAATTGCTGTAATCTGGCAGCAGTTTCATGGAAAATTGGCGCTTTCAGAGAGTCAGCAGCCGAATATTTGGCAATTTCAAATCCTCTGGCGACTTTTCGCCGTAGCCCTGGGGACTGTAGCGGGCGGTTTAGTTTGGCTGCCGATATTTTTGTCGAATAAATACGGTAGCGAGCTCACGAATTGGATTGTCAGTGGCGATCGCACATTTGTAGATTGGATCGCACCGATTTTCCAAGCTTTGGCGGGATGGATCGCTGTGATATCGCTGCTTCCGGTGGAATCTTCAAATCTGGCAGTGGTGGTTGGATCTGCGATCGGCATGACAATATATTTCATTTGGGCGCTTCCCCTGCTACAAAATGCTCTCAAAACTTCCTTAAAAACCACCGATACTCGTTTAGGTACTGTTATTTTTGGCGGATTTGTGCTAGGAGCAATTTTCCTATTTTTCAGCTTTGCATACATTCTAGGAATTGACCTAACTCGCGGCCCTCGATACAATTTCGTCTACTTTCCGGGAGTGATATTAATATTAGGAGTAACTTTAGCATTTATTTATGAGACACCTACAATAAAAACTCGATGGTTTAATTTACCTGCTGTAGAATTTACTGGCAAAAAAGCAGTGCTGCTAATTTTAGTAATGGGTTTTGTCAGCAGTGTAACAGTAAATTCCAATCTCGGCTATCGCAAATATTACAAACCAGATTTGTTAATTCCGATTATCCGCGAAGTCTCGAAAGTTCCAGTGTTAATTGCTACTACTCAAAAGACTCATGTAGAAATAGGAGAGTTGATGGGGATAGGATTGGAATGGAAAAAGAGTTCGGCAACGGATTTTGTAGCGGATGTAACGGATGTAACGGATGTAAAGGATGTAAAGGATAGAAGGAAGAAGGGTTCGGCAACGGATTCTGTAACGGATGTTAGGAATAGGAATAAGGAAGAAGTTAAAGCCTTTGATTCTCCACAGTTTCTTTTAGTTAAGCAGAGAAGGGAGGCGCCAGAAATTGTGGCGGGGATACTTGACAAGACACTCAGTCAATTGGAACGCCCGCTAGATTTGTGGTTGGTGAATTTTCGCGCGCCCGTAAATTTAGCAGCACAAAAGTGTCAGATTGAATCTCGCGACTTGTCACCTGTTGATGGTTATGAATATCAAGTTTATCACTGTTTTTAAATTACCATTTATTAGCTGAATATCCCCTCAATTCCTCTTAACAAGCAGGACGATTTTATTATTGTCAGACAAATAAGGTACGTAGTTGCGCTTCAGCGCTCTTAATAATCTCAGAAAAAAGTGCCCAACCCCAACCAGACAGCGCAGTTTTAAAATAAGGTACGTAGTTGCGCTTCAGCGCTCTTAATAATATCAGGAAAGAGCGCTGAAGCGCAACTACATACCTTAGATATTGCAGTACAATCAGGAATGTTCGATCGCACCCTAAGAGTCAGTGGCAAAATATTTAATTAAGACGCTCATCACTTCACCTCGATTTTGAGTTGGAACAAACGGACTCCAGTCAGTAGCGCAGGCAAAATTATCCCGGTGAAAAGAATGAATGACGCGGGAAACCACAGGGCGAGAACTGATAATGAACAGTTTCAGGAGTTCTCGGTTAACTGAAGTTGGCAAGTTTGGCTCAGCAGCAGGGGAGTCAATGAGTTCGGTGGTACGACTTTCGGCGCCAATCTCGAAAGCAAGTATTAAGTCGGTATTGGGTAGCAGTTGTCGGATGACTTTTAAGGAAGATTCTGCTTCGCTGCGGCTGCGAAATTGTCCGATGGGTAAGCGCTGAAAGTTGGGCAGCAGTCGGTAAATAATCCAGGAATTCGTAGTTTCTGGGGTGTTCATGGCTGTATTGTAAATTGGGTATGTTTGCCCATAGGAAAGTGACAGACTTGCACCTTTTATTTTTAGTGCAGTCTGTTTTGGCTATGGCTGTGCTTACTCCAATCAATCTAACCGCTCAAATTAGGCGCTTAAATCAAGCTTTTATAATGAAATGGTAAAAAAAAGGCAACGTCAACGGCAACCAGAAAATGAGTCGCCTTTTCGGAGACTGCGAGAGGACGCTAACTTGAGCCAAGAAGAGTTGGCTGTGCGGATGGGGGTATCGGCTTCGTCGGTGCGGCGGTGGGAAAAGGGAGACGAACCTACGATGACTGTTCGGCAAATGAGGGATTTTTGCCGTTTGGTACGGGTATCTTTTGATGACTTGCCGGATTATCTCAGTCGGCGAGTAGACGAGGAAAAGTTATCGGTGGATAGATTAGTCGATGGTAGCTTCGATGAAAATAATTAAAATAAGTGCAAGTGACAAATCGGTCACTATGCTCAACTTTCTGATTGAATTAAATCGTCGGCTGGAGGATGTCGTTTTATAGCTTTGTCAGCGGCGCGAATATTAATGACTCTCTCTCTATTTAAGAATAAGGCTGTAACTGTAGCTCGTCCAATAGGAGTCAAACCAACTATTGATAATCCATCAGCCGACCAAATAAAATGTTCGTTCCAACTATCTTGTCTGGGGTTAAACAAGGGTACTTCTACGTCTGACTGAGCATCTATCGCTCTAGTTTTATCAGATTTCTTGCGGTTGCAGTGAAAGCAAGCTAGTGCCAAATTGTCAATATCGTTAGTCCCATTTTTAGTTAAGGGAATGATGTGTTCGATCGTAAATTCTACATACTGCCATTGTTCGGAAGCATGACAATATTCGCACAGACAGTTTGCTCTCTGACGAACTTGATTTTGGATATTGTCAGGGATTTGACGGCGAGCGGACATTTCTATACAGTAGACTGAATCTGGCTCAAGAAAAGATTGCGGACTGTCCGATTGACAAAACTAAGGTAATCGTCGATTTCTTCGTAAAGATTGAGTTCTTGCTCTTCATCAGGATTAAGGGGTAAAGTTTGTTGTTTGTCTAACAGTTCTGCTATGCGATTCTTGACGGTCGTGGAGGCTCTAAACATGGGTATGCCTTCCACTAATTCAATGCGAACAGCTCCTTCTATGGGTAGAGTATCGCGCAGATTTTCCAGTTTGGGCAGGATTAGCATAGTTCTGGATTTGATGGGTTTCCGTCTCTATCATATCACGATCGCCTAAACTGAGAAATAACAGGCTGTTAAATGCGATCGCTTATGCCCACATTTATCCAAAATTTGCTGCTACCGTTCCTATTGATCCTCATTAATGGTTCCTTGGGTTGGCTGATCAACCAACTGCCCGGTAAACAAGACTTAAAAATTGACGACCCGATCATCATCTTACTGACAGCAGTGTGTCTGTTGGCACTTTTTATCCTCGGTGTTATCTCCAGTCAGTCTCCGCCGAGTTCAACGCCTGCAAATCAAAATTCGCTTGTGGGCTTTTTACCCATGTTGGGAGGTGGCATCCTGTTCGGACTCTTGAAGGGGAACTACGTACCCGCCGAATTCAACCCAGCAGTTTTTTATACATCTCTCGTTTTGTTTGGTTTGGGGACTGTGCTCCCGCCCGTAATGCTTTTACCGAGACAATGGCAGAACAGGTTGGTATGGTTTCTCCCAGGTTTCGGACTGGCGGTAATGTTTTATTTCCTACTGAGGGGCCAATGGACAACAGCATTTTTGGCTTTGGTTGTGACTGTAATTCTGACGTTGTTTATCCATGCCATCAAGTTTCTCATCCCAGTTATTAACCAACTTACACCGAGGTTTAGGGCAAAGAGACAGGAAATTGCAGATATTTTTGCTGACTCAATTTGGAATAAATTTGAAGATTTAACCTCATCTTTTCAGCGGGAATATTACAAGGGTTTGACTTATATCTGTCGGGACTATCAAACACAGGGATTAGATAAAGACCGCACCCTGAAGTTGCAAAAGGTATTTGTGCCTCTCAAAATTGCTGCAACAGACGCAGCGAATACAAGTCACAAAATGATTCAACCACCAAAGGATGAAGGAAATAACTCAAATGAAATACAAATTTGGAATTTTTTAGCAGCGATAGATCAGAATCCGGCATTTCGGCGCATGGCAGTATTGGGTGCACCCGGTTCTGGAAAAACTACGCTTTTGAGACATTTAACGCTGACTTATACGACAAAGCAACAGCAAAAAGTACATCGCAATGCACCGAAACTGATTCCAGTGTTGTTGTATCTTCGAGATGTGCGTCAAGAAATTGTGAATAATCAACCGCCTCTGGCAGAGTTAATTACTCAACAGGTACAGCAGCAACGAGCAATTCAACCACTGAATCCACCGCCTAACTGGTTCGCCGAAAAATTACGTCAAAACCAATGTTTGGTAATGTTAGATGGATTGGATGAAGTGGCGGATGAAACCCAGCGCCAGAAAGTAAGTCGTTGGGTAGACGAACAGATGCAGAATTACGCCGACACAGCTTTTATCTTAACTTCTCGACCTTCTGGTTATAAAGATGCGCGGTTGCAACAAGATGTGACCGTCTTAGCCGTGCAACCATTTAACCTGAAACAAATGGAACAATTTATTAGTGGCTGGTATTTGGAAACAGAAGTGATGAGTCGCGCTGGGTTAGATGATATCGGAGTGCAGGAAGAAGCGAAAAAACAGGCAGATGATTTAATTAAGCGGATTAAAAATAGCAAACCTCTGGCGGACATGGCCGTGAATCCTTTGCTGCTAACCATGATTGCCACTGTTCACCGTCGTGGTAGCGCCTTGCCAGGAAAACGGGTAGAACTTTACAAAGAAATTTGCCAGGTTTTACTAGAAAAGCGACAAAGGGCTAAAAATATTGCCGATGCGCTAACAGCCACGCAAAAGCAATCTGTTCTGCAAGTGCTGGCATTTGAATTAATGCAGCAGGGAACTCCTGAATTCAAGCTATCCGATGGAATTGATTGGATTAAAGACAAGCTGGCAGATGTAGCAGGGAGTGGGGCAAATCCAGAGAAATTTATCCAGCAAATTCGGGATGTGAGTGGGTTGTTAGTGGAAAAAGAAGTAGACGTTTATGAATTTGCTCACTTGAGTTTCCAGGAATATTTAGCAGCGGTTCAGATTAAGGAATCGAACCAAGAAAATATGTTAATCGGAAATATTAATCAATCTTGGTGGGCAGAAACTATCCGCCTTTATGCAGCGCAGAGTAATGCTAGCAATCTGATTCGTGCAGTCTTGGCGATGCCATCTCCATCTGTTAAGGAATTGGCACTCGCCTATGATTGCTTGGAAGAGGGGTTGAGTGTAAATCCAGATGTTCGGCAACAACTGGAACAAATTTTAGAACAAGGTTTGAACTCGACAGACCCAGAAATTGCCAAATTAGCAGCACAGGTAAAGTTATCAAGGCGATTGAAATAATGCTGTTACGAATTGATGAGAATGTCGAAATTGACATGAGTTACATCACCTGCGCGGAATATCAGCTTTTTATTGATGAGAAGTTGAAAGCGAATGAACATTGCCAGCCTGACCATTGGACAAGTTACAGATTTCCTCCAGGAGATGCCAAAAAGCCTATTACTGGAGTTCGAGCTAGTGATGCTGAGGAGTTTTGTGAATGGTTAACTCAGCAGCAATCAGCATTGGGATTTAAGTACAGAGTGCCCACTTTAGCTGAAGTAGAGGAGTATCCAATTACAGACAAACAAGTAGGAGGCTGGTGTTTTCATGGAAAACAGCGAATCATTGCAGGAATAGAAACAGGACAGAAGCAAACTTGGCAACAGAATTTAGCTGAGGTTTTGGTTCTCAACCGCGACCTGTACCACAATCTGTACCACAAGCTGTACCGCGACCTGTACCACAATCTGTACCTCGCTCTGTACCGCGACCTCGACCTCGACCTGCATGACGACTTCGACCAGTACCTCGACCTATACCACGACCAGTACCTCGACCTATACCACGACCAGTACCTTGACCTGTACCGCGACCTGTACTGCGTCCTCAACCGCGACCTATACTGCGACCTCAAGCGTGTCTTCGACAATGATCTCTATCATGACCTCAACCACGTCCTCAACCGCGTACTCAACCGCGTACTCAACCGTGTCCTCGACCGCGACCTCTACCGCGTCCTCGACCGCGACCTCTACCCCGACCTCTACAGCGCGCTCGGAGTCAAAATTAAAGCAATTGAAGCAGGCAAAGCCAGCGATTTCCTACTTTTATACTTACCTCTGCTTCCTGTTATTGTTATCTCTCATTTATTATTAGGAACTTATGAGGCAATCTCTAAAAATAAAGAGGCGCTCAAGATAATTAAGTTAAGTCGTCAAGAAAGTGAAGCTGTTAGTCGTGAGTCTCTAAAGAATCTCAATAAAATCTACCAACTTTATGTTTACTTGGTATTACTAGATGAGCGGCAAGCGGGTCGGATGCCAGCATGGGAGAGTATTCGGATTGTCAGAGAAAGAGTTGAGTAGCAGATAAGACCGCTCCCCCTAGCTAAGAGGGCAGACACGGGGCACAGTATTGGCGATTGATATACAAACTCATCTCAAAAATATGATAGAATCGATAATGTAGATTCAGAAATTCTGTATGATTCAAGAAACTGCTATTAGTAAAGCAATTACCAAATTAAGCGATCTCCGCACTAAATTCAATTTAACTCGCAGCAACAATTCTCTAGCATTTACCGAATGGCAGGGAGAATTACCCGAATTGACAACAAGTGAAATTGCTTCTTTAGACAGACTAAAAAATCGCTACTTTTCCTATATCGAAGGAGATGAAATTTCGGAAGGCACAGTCAATATCATCATGCTACATCCTCTCCTCGATGTCATGGGTTTGTGCGATTTCCCATTTAGGATTAGAGGCGAACAATCTCTGAAAGTTGAAATTTTCCCAGAAGACGAAGATCGGGTTTTACAGGGGCGGATTGATGCTTTAGTCATTCAAAATCAATTTTGGATAGTGGTAATTGAAAGTAAAGAATATGGTTTCAGCGTTTCGCGGGCGATTCCGCAGACTCTAGCATACATGATGGGAAATCCTCGCCCGGAAAACTCTACTTTTGGGATGATAACTAACGGCGAAGAATATATTTTCTTGAAACTGCTGCGCGGGGAAATAAATCAATACGCGCTGTCAGATTTATTTAGCATTTCCAATAGTCGCAATAATGGATTAAATGAAGCTATGCGGGTTCTCAAGCAACTTGTTAGTTTGCCTGTACGGAGATAAATGGTAAGGTTAGTTCGTAGTGCGGACTTCAGTCCGCATAATTTTGCGGACTGAAGTCCGCACTACGAACCGTATTGTACAAGAGATTACTCTTGCCTAACATTATCGGGAACGCCCACCGCCGAAATACCCGATATCGCCCTTAAATTCTGACACCGAATCAATTCGTTAAAATCTAAATTGCGCTGTTCTATCTGCGCCAGAGATTCGATCGCCCCCAGTAGATGTCCCGCCGCCTCAGATTCACTGTAACCGCGCCTTCCCGCCACTCGAATCGCCGTTTCGTCGGCATCTAACTCTACTTGCGAACTGCGGTTGTCGCGCCAAATTCGCGTCATGGCAAGTCCTGTCAAACCACCTGCGATCGCAATTCCGATCGCATCTCCCTGCAATAACTCTACAACAGTACCGAGAATACCCGCCACAGCCGCACCTTGATAAATATCCGGCTTAAACCACTTGAAATTGCCCAGAAAGCTTACAGTACGCAATAGCAGTAAATCGCGCTGCGGCTTAGATAGCAGCCGCCAGAGGTCAAAATTAATATAAATCGGGCGAGATTGATGCCAAGGTAAAGGAAAATCGCAATCAATTACAGTCGATTGTTGAGGTTTATTAATAATTTTACAAGTCATGCGGCCGGAGGCGGGCATCACATCTAACAGGCGGCGAATTTCTGGTTCGGGATTCATAGTTGAAGGAAGAGGGAAGAGGGAAGAAGAAAGAGGGAAGAAGAAAGAGGGAAGAAGAAAGAGGGAAGAAGGAAGAGGGAAGAGGGAAGAGGGAAGAGGGAAGAGGGAAGAGGGAAGAGGGAAGAGGGAAGAAGGAAGAGGGAATTGGTGTGATAAATTTCGCTTATTACTTAGTCTAGATCCCCCTAAATCCCCCTTAAGAAGGGGGACTTTGAGAACAATCTTGTCCCCCCCTTAGCAAGGGGGGCTAGGGGGGTTATAGACCCTAATTGCCAAACAGCAGTCTCTGACTACTTTTGACCTTGATTTGACAGCAATAGGCATTGCCGTGTCCTTTCTCCGTACCTCATTTAAGGGCTTTTCTTCGATTCAGATTTAGGAGATTCTTGAGCTTTGGGAGCAACTTTTTCACCCTTCGGTGAAGGCTTCGGATTGGCAATTGTTGGGGCAACTGACGGCTTCGGACTTGCGGCGGGGGATGCTTCCGACTTCGGCGAAGCAGGAGCGCTAATCGGGGCAGTCGGCGGTGTCTTAGTGCCTAAAATGCTGGAGTCTCCGGTGTCAAACAATCCGGCGATGCAGGCAATCATCATTGTAGCTAAAGTGCCGACAAATAAGGCTTTCCAACCGAGTTCGGAAATGTCTTTGCGCCGAGAAGGAATTAGGGCGATTGTACCGCCGACAAATATGCCGACGGAGGCTAAGTGGGCGAAACCGGAAAGGGCGTAACTGACAATCAAGACTGTGCGATCGCTAATCAGTCCTTTGCCCGCCGCTTCTGCTAAACTTTGATAGGGTGGAATCGCCGTTTCTAACAGCCGCCGTCCGATGATGACTGAGGCTGTCCAAGAATCTTCAAAGGGAACTCCCGTTAACAAAGTGAGCGGATAAAATAATACTCCTTGAATGTTTTGCAGGGTGATAAAACTAAAAATTGTACCAATTGGAGCAGGTGCAACGGCCAGCCAGCCAAAAAATTGATTGATTAAGGAAACTAAACCCAAGATTAAAATCAAAACAGCGGCGATGGCGACTGCCATTTTCACACCGTCTAAAGCGCCAATAATTGCTGCATCCAAAGGGCTGACTCGTTCGATGGGTTCTCCGCCAACAGTCTCTTGTTTACGGAGTTCACCGTCATTTTCGCCAATTTCGTCGCCGATGAATTCGTGGCCTTGAGGTTTCGGTTCTTCCTTGGGAATGCCGCCCATTGTCACTGGTACGCCTGTTTCGGGTACTAAGATTTTGGAGAGGACAAAGCAAGCGGGAATGGCGATAATTGAGGCTGAAACTAAGTGTCCTAAAATATTTGGAAAAACAGGTTTGAGAAAACTGACGTAAATTGCTAATGTTGATGAAGCGGCAGTTCCAAAACAGCAGGAGAGGATTGCACAAAGTTCCGAGCGAGTCATTTGTGGCAAATAAGGCTTGACGACAATTGCTGCTTCGATTCCTACAAAAATATTAGCCGCGCCACTGAGTGCTTCCGCGCCGCTCAACCGCATTGTCATGTAAAATATTTTGGCAAAAACTTCGGTAATAATTTGAATTACGCCGATGTTGTAAAGCAAGGCCATGAGGCCGGAAAAAAAGACGACTGTTGGTAAAGCCCGAAAGGCGAAAATATATCCTAAATTAACTGGTGGGTCTTGACCGGGTATTGGTACAATGTTTCTACCAAATACAAATCTGGCACCGGCATCAGCAGCGGTGAATACTCCATCGAGCAAGCTGGTAAACCACTCTAGGGCGATGCGAGTTGGAGGGAACAGGAATACTAAAAATCCTAAGACTAATTGTAAGCCAATGCCCCAGATGATGACGCGCCAAGGTATATAGCGAACTTGGCGGTTTTCTGAGAAAATCCAGGCGATCGCACATAAGCCAAAGATGCCCAGAAATGAGATAAAGTTGTAGATAGACATAAGCCTAGTCCTTGAAATAGCTGAGAATGCCGATCGACGGCTGACACCACATCAGTTATACTATTCATCGGACGGCAAATGCCAAAAAAATAACTCGCAGATAAATTACGCACTCAACAGCGTACTTATGCCATTGCGAAATCTGCGGATGTTGAGGAATCCTTGATTTGCCGTATTAACAGCAGTTTAGATAGAAACACGCAACACATGGAAGCTTTTGCGACCCATCCTCCCGAATGGACTGCGGCGGCGGTTCACGCTACTGAGTTTTGCTGTCCCAAGTGCGCTGCTAGCTGCACGGATGCCCATGAGGTCTGGATTAATCGTCGATCGCCAGTATACACCGAGTCCAACCGCCGCAAGTGGCAAGAATTTTACCGCTGCCAGTGCGGCACCGTGTGGTGGGCTTGGAGTAATGACAGGCCTCCTTCGGAACTTGTACGCAGCGATGAGAGCTCCGATGAGGGCTCCGATGAGGGCTCCGATGATGATTTTTAGAAGCTTGAGTCGATTTTAGGTTCTGAGAAGGGATATACAGCGGTTCCCAGAAAGATTCGCGGACGTTGTTGGGCTTCAGCCCCCTTAGTTTCAGAGGTTATACAAGCTGTAAGGTATACCTCATATTTTTGAGAAAGGCTATATGTCTAGAAAAATTGGATTTGCTTTGCTTTGGATTGCATTCAGCACCTACGCCTTTGTATTTGCCCCACCCGACAACCCCGACACCATCACACTAATTACCAACCTTTCCACAGGCAAAATAGCAGGCATCAACCCTTTAATTGTAGCTTTGTTTAATATCATGGGAGTCTGGCCGCTGATTTACAGTTGTGTCTTATTTACCGATGGCAGAGGGCAGAAAATACGAGCATGGATTTTTGCAACTTTATCATTTGGCGTCGGTGCATTTGCCTTGCTCCCTTATTTAGCCCTGCGCGAACCGAATCCAGAATTTTCTGGCACTAAAAATATCTTCTTAAAAATATTAGACTCCCGTTTTACTGGGATTGTCCTAACCTTAGGTGCTGCTGCGTTGGTTGCTTTTGGCTTGACAAAAGGCGATTGGTCAGATTTTGTTGGGCAGTGGCAAACCAGCCGTTTTATCCACGTGATGAGTTTAGATTTTTGTCTGCTTAGCCTGCTATTTCCTGCTTTATTAACCGACGATATGGCGCGCCGAGGAATGCAAAATTCAATAGCATTTTGGGCAGTAACATTAGTGCCACTGTTCGGGCCATTGGCTTATCTGTGTACCCGCCCACCGCTGCCTGAAAATAATCCTAAAATTGTTACAAATTAGACAGCAGTGCAGGAAATGCTCAGTTTAATCTAAGAGTCAATCACAATTAATCATACAAGAAACAGGCAAGATGCCTGTTTCACAATCGCTGAATTTTCTGGTTGGAGTTTGCTCCCAGCACCGTCCCAGAAAAACTTATTGATAATACTAGGATATCCGACAAGAAATCTCAACCATTATCTCCACTTTCTAGGAAATGAAAAAACATCCCATCGTTGGCATCACAACTTACTGTCGCAGTCAAGCAGGCGAATATTGCCTCAACGGAGCATATATTGATGCAGTGCAGGCAGCAGGTGGTATTCCGATTTTACTGCCTCCCAATCAATTAGATCCGGCTAGTATTTTTGATGCCGTAGATGGTTTGATTTTTTCAGGCGGTGGAGATATCAATCCAGAACTTTATGGCGGTTTTGTCGATCGCACGGTTTACTCGGTTAACGCAGAACGCGACAACTTTGAGTTAAGCTTAGCTAAGCTAGCTTTAAGGGCTGACATACCCGTGTTGGGGATTTGTCGCGGAATGCAAGTCCTGAATGTAGCCAGCGGGGGCAATTTAGTGGTGCACGTACCGGATGCTTACGGAGATGAGGTGAATCACCGACAAGAAAACCCGATTTGTGCGATCGAGCATATCATTAAAATAGACCCCGACAGCCGGTTAGCAAAAATCATGGGAACCACCTCAACAAACGTTGTTTCCTGGCACCATCAAGCAGTGCAAACCATGATTCCCGGCTGGCAAATTGTAGCACGAGCACCCGACGGATTAATAGAAGCAATCGAATACAAATATCACCCTTGGATGCTAGCAGTTCAGTGGCATCCAGAAATGTCGCCAAAAAGTCTCCCAAACTGCGGAATTTTTCGGGCTTTCGTCGAAGCAGCAGCTTCCAAGTTCGTGAACTATACTATATCTGCATGAAAATTTTCAGCCATTGTTTGCATTTTTTTCGCACTCTCGCTTAGTGACTTCGTGGCGGTAGCGAAACATATCAGTTAACCGCATTTCTACCCACCAACCCAACAGCAAATCGACAATCGGGCCGCCCGGTATCGAAAATGCGATCGCATCCGTCAATCGGGTACAGTTATTTTCTGTAGTAAACTCGTGTCGGTGAGTCCAACCTGCCATCGGCCCCTCAGTTTGTTCGTCAACAAACAAGCGATATTGTTCGCATTCAGTGTGAGTCGCCACCCATTTTACTGGAATCGGCCCCAATAATAGCCGAAATTCTGACACAGCACCCACATCGAGTCCTCCTTCGCGGCGGATGATTTTCACCGGTTGCCAAGGCGGAGTCAGCATTTGTAGAATATCCGGCCTTTCGTAAAAGTTCCAGACTGTTTCAACGGTAGCGTTTATCAGGGACGAATATCTAAAATTTGGCATTATAAGAAGAAAGAAGAAGGTAACTAAATTATCACGAATAACTCACTACTAACTATTATAGCGGATCTAGCTCTCATATGAGGTACGTTGTTGGGAAGAGAGCCCTCTTTGTCTGGGAGGTTATGTAAGCTGTCGTCATACCTCATCTTTTTGAGAAAGGCTATATAGAACCCATTTGGCGTTGCTGAACCTTGGTATGATAAAATAGTCGTCGGAGCATCACAAATCACACACATTTAAGAGGAATATTATGCAATGCCCGGAATGTCAGTCAACTCATATCAATAAAAATGGTCACAAAAAAGGCAAGCAGAATTATATTTGCGTCAGATGTAAAAGACAATTTATAAACGATTATCAACTACAAAGAGGATATTCGGAAGAAGTGAAACACGAATGTCTAAAAATGTATGTTAACGGCATGGGTTTTCGAGCCATTGAAAGAGTCAAAAATGTACATCATACTACAATTATTAATTGGGTAAAACAAGCTGGAGAACTCTTGCCAAATTGTTACGATCCAGAAACGAATCCTTCGGTTGGAGAATTAGATGAATTACAAACATTTGTCGGTTCAAAAAAAATCAAACCTGGCTGTGGACGGCGGTAGACCATTTTAAGCCAGGTATTTTAGGATGGGCTTTGGGCGACCATAGCGCCAAAACTTTTGAGCCGTTATGGGAAATTGTTAGTAAATGGAACTGCTATTTTTATGTGACAGATGGCTGGAAAGTTTACCCAATGTTTATTCCGGAAGGGGATCAAATTATCAGCAAAACCTATTTGACTTGCGGTTGAAGGTGAAAATACAAGGCTCAGACATTACTTGGCACGGCTAAAAAGAAAAACTCTTTGTTATTCTAAGTCATCACAAATGCTAGGATATTCAATTAAATTACTAATTCATTATCTGAAATTTGGAGATGTTCCAATTCCCAATCAAAATAAGAGAAATCATTTTCGACCCCAATCTCATATTTTTTATTCTCTCATACCCTGATTCAGCAACGCCACACCCGCAGCAGAACCCCTCCCCGTTCAATCCACGGAAAGCAGCCTGACTCACTGACTTCAAGCACCCGATAAAGAAGCGACGGTCGGGTTTACCGTTGATTTGTCCGTCAAAGAGCTTTCGCGGGACGCGAACTTTCCGTTTGCGACGATCGCAGTCTGCTACTTACCGAGCCAACAAGTATAAATTAATACCCTAAATTTTTTTAAAAAAGATATGTGTAACAGGAAATAAAAATTAATAAAATTTTAAAGATCGAAAGTTTTTTTTAGCGCAAATTCAAGTAATCTATATCTTGAGGTTCAGAACCAGCCAGACCTAACTATTTTTAGCTTAAATGGCCGATTTAACCCAAATCCCAGGAATTCAAAGCCTTTGGGAAAAAACCTCTGGTGATTCTCAAATTTGTGTAGCGGTACTTGACGGCTTAGTAGACCGGACTCACCCTTGTTTTGCCGGATCTGACCTGAAACGGCTGCCGACATTAGTCCAGGAAGAAGTCTGCGTTACCGGTGCGATGTCTTTGCACGGTACTCACGTTGCCAGCACAATCTTCGGGCAGCACGGCTCGGAGATACCGGGAATTGCCCCTAGGTGTCAATGCTGGCGCTCACATTATTAACATCAGCGGCGGTCAACTGACCGAAATAGGCGAAGCCGAAGGCTGGCTGGAAAGTGCCGTGCAACTGTGCAGCGACAACAATGTGTTAATTGTTGCTGCGGCAGGGAACGACGGCTGCAATTGCTTGCACGTCCCCGCTTCGCTACCTGCCGTCTTGGCAGTGGGAGCAACGGACGATCTCGGTCGGCCTCTAAACTTCAGCAACTGGGGAGAAACCTACAGCAATCAGGGTATTCTCGCCCCAGGAGGAACTTAGATGTATTTTACGCTCTCTCTCTAATTTTTTGCGCTAAAATAATTTATTTGACTATTAATAAAATTAATAGTTGACTTTTTCGCGCCCGAGCTATATAATTTAATATTTTCATTCACACTTTTAGAATAGCTAAAATTCGATGATGAAACAGCCCCGCCCTCTGAAATATGATTTTTATAAATTTTACTTGACAGATTTCAAATGTTACTGTACTGTTGTAGAGGTATAGAAACACCAGTCAAACGGTAATATACATCTCAAAAACTTGATAGTCGGATCAAATAAACTTGTGACTAAGATTCTCAGAGTCCATATATTTGGTCGTAAAATCAGTGATACCGGGTACAAATAAATCTAAAATCCTTATCCTGCTTAGGCTTATCTATTTTAGACTTATCTGTTATTTAGGGAGATGTCTATTAAGTTTGACTCTTGGTAATCCTGAAATATCAGGGTTTTGATAACGATGGGTTAACCATTTTCTTCCCCAATTATTCCGATGCCTTGCACAACTACCTGATTCTTTTAAGACAATAGTCCGGGCTGTTTTTAGATAGCAGAATGGCTTTTTCCCTAGAACTTTGAGCCATTATGAATAATTAAACTTATTTAATTTTTGTCCCTGACTTGTAATTGATTCAAAAATTTTATGCTCCTTGCCTTGTCAAACTTGCACGCTCGTTCCCCTAACTGTTCCGAGTCTTGTTAAATGCTAGATAGATTAAGCACCATATCCCAGGGAAATAATAGTATTTGTATTGCCGTTTTGGATGGTCCTGTCGATCGGAATCATCCTTGTTTCCAAGGTGCAGATTTAACTTATTTGCCCACCTTAGTTAAAGGGGAAGCTCAAACTAATGGCAATATGTCCATTCACGGAACTCACGTTGCCAGCATTATTTTTGGGCAACCGGGTAGTTCGGTGGAGGGAATAGCTCCCCGATGCAAGGGAATAATAGTGCCGATCTTTGCCGACGATCGCCTCAAAACTTCCCAGCTAGATTTAGCTCGGGGAATCGAGCAAGCGGTCAATGCAGGAGCACACGTTATTAACCTCAGTGGGGGTCAACTGACCGACTTTGGCGAAGCCGATGGGTGGCTGAAAAATGCCGTTCGTCTGTGCCGAGAGAACAACGTCTTGCTCGTGGCTGCGGCTGGCAACAATAGTTGCGATTGCTTGCACGTACCCGCGGCCTTGCCCTCTGTGCTAGCGGTCGGGGCGATGGATGCCCATGGCAAACCCCTGGGATTTAGCAACTGGGGCGAAGCCTACAAAGACCAAGGCATCCTTGCGCCAGGTGAGGATATTTTGGGGGCTAAACCCGGTGGTGGCACCGACCGTCTCAGCGGTACGAGCTTCGCCAGTCCGATTGTCTCAGGTGTAGCAGCCGTGCTGCTGAGTCTTCAGCGGGAGCGGGGAGAAACCCCCGATCCACACAAAGTTCGTCAAATACTGTTGCAGAGTGCTTTACCCTGTGACCCTGACTTGCCAGAAGAAACCCGTCGGTGTCTGGCGGGCAAACTGAACATCCCTGGAGCAATAACGTTACTAAAAGGAGGAAATATGGCTGAGGAATTTACATCAGTGAGTGCATCAGAAATAGAAGCTGCCGGCTGCGGTTGTGATGGCAGCCCAAGCAATACGGGTGAAGCGATCGCCACCGCGCAAGGGCAATCGCCTCAAACCTCGGTTGCAACAGCAGCCACTGCGACCGCTGGGGCTGTCCCCAGCAACACCCCAAACTTGCAAGATTTGATTCAATCGTTTCCCACTGCTACAACCCAACAACCAATGATGCCAAACTTAACTGCTAATTCCGTCACCGCCAGCCAAGCTCCCAGCGAAGTCGCTGACATGGGTCAGCTTGTCTATGCCCTAGGAACCCTCGGCTACGACTTTGGAAGCGAAGCTCGTCGGGATTCGTTCAAACAACTGATGCCCCCTTTTAACTTTGGGACAACAATGGTTCCGGCGAATCCCTACGATGCCCGTCAGATGGTGGACTACCTGGACGCCAATATTTCTGAGTCGCGCTCGCTTATTTGGACGATTAATATTGAACTGACCCCGGTCTATGCGATCGACCCCAGCGGTCCGTTTGCTGCCGAGTCCTACCGGGCTCTCCACGAACTCCTGGCGGGTCAAATCCAACCTGAAAACGATGCCGAATACGTCGAGCGCGTTAGCATACCGGGCATTTTGACCGGGCGTAAAGTCAAACTATTCTCCGGTCAAGTTATTCCGGTAATTGAACCCCAAAGCACTCGCGGTATCTACGGATGGAAAGTTAACAACTTAGTCGCTGCCGCGATGAACGCGGTACAAGCTGAAGACGGCACTGCTGACGAAGAAAGCATCCGCAAAACCTTAGATGGCTTCCTCAACCGCATCTACTACGACCTCCGCAACTTGGGAACAACCTCCCAAGACCGCGCCCTCAATTTCTCCGTTACCAACGCCTTCCAAGCCGCCCAAACCTTCAGCGAAGCGGTTGCCGTCGGCATGGAACTCGACAGTATTACTGTTGAAAAAAGTCCCTTCTGTCGCATGGATAGCGACTGCTGGGATGTGAAATTGAAATTCTTCGACCCTGAAAACAGCCGTCGTGCCAAGAAGATTTTCCGCTTCACCATTGATGTAAGCGATTTGATTCCTGTTACTTTGGGCGAAGTTCGTTCTTGGTCTTCACCGTACTAAAGGGCAATACAATTTGGGTGAGAGTGCAACAACAAAATGCACTCTCGCCACGACATCTAGATTTATTCACCCTATCCATACGGAGAATCTTAAACCATGCGACTTCCTCTATTGTCTCCCCCCGTTAAACGTCCCCATTTCATCCAGCCTGCACTGTGCGTAGATGTGGAAAATGGTAATCCCGATGATTTGGTGCATATTCGGATGGATCTGATGCATGGCGCCAACTATAACGATCCTTCGGCCTATGCCAACCGCAGTTTCAACCAAGTGATGCACTCTAGTGCCAGCCATAGTTCAGCCAGCCAGGGCTGGGGTGGCTTTGGGGGCATGGGACGATTCTATTAACGAGCCACTAAAGGCGAACTTACACTCTTTTACAACTTTTTTGGCTCTCAAGTTGACACCCTTTTGGTTGATGGTGAGCCAGTGACCGAACTCGTCGGGGTCGGGTCAGGCAAGCCAACCAAAACCCAGATTCCCTTGCCAGCTTTGGGCGCCGGGAAACATATCTTGACCCTGATCACTGCTGTTGGTTTGGGAGATGGGGCACACCGGATCGACTACCTCAAGCTAGAGGGGGTTGTGGCTTCCCAGCAACCGCAAACCCTCCAAACACCCAAAGAAACTAAGGAAACTAAGGAAACTATGGCTAATGAGAAAAAGGAAACGGCTAAGGAGAAAACAGAAGTAACACCCTCTGAAGTCTCCTCCACGCCAGAACAGAAAAAGTCTTACGTGCCGACTTCCCAGACCGGGCTGCAAGATTATGCCTACTGGTGCGACTACGCCAAGAAGCAAGCCAAGAAGTCAGAAAAACACCCTAAACCCTTCCGCCGGGGCCGCATCTGGACCTAATCCCTAGCCTGTCTTGTTATCGTCCACTTAATGACTGACTGTTCGCTCTATGCAATCCACCACACTCCTCCAAATTAAGCCCCACTTTCATGTCGAGGCGATCGAGCCAAACCAAGTCTACCTCCTTGGCGAACAGAGCAACTACGCCCTCACCGGGCAACTCTACTGCCAAATCGTGCCTCTCCTGGACGGGCAACACACCCTGGCGCAGATTGTCGAAAAATTTGATGGAGAAGTCCCCCCGGAACACATCGAATACGTACTAGATCGCCTCGCAGAAAAGGGCTACCTCACCGAGGTGGCCCCGGAACTATCCCCGGAAGTGGCGGCATTTTGGAGCGAGTTAGGGATTGCACCCTCTGTGGCCCTGCAAGCGCTACAGCAGTCAGTGAATTTGACAAAGGTGGGGGAGAACATCAGTGAAGTCGCTGTTGCTGCCCTCGCCGCAGCCCTGCGGGACATGGGAATTCCGGTGCAAGCCCCCACAGACGCAGATTCTCCAGCGGCGCTCAACATCGTTTTGACTGATGACTATTTGCAGCCAGAACTATCTGCCATCAACAAGCAGGCTTTGGAGAGTCAACAAAATTGGCTGCTTGTCAAGCCGGTGGGCAGTGTCCTGTGGTTGGGGCCGGTGTTTGTTCCTGGAAAGACGGGGTGTTGGGCCTGTCTGGCTCATCGGTTGCGGGGGAACCGCGAAGTTGAGGCATCGGTGTTGGTGCAAAAACAAGCCCAACACCAGCGCAACGGTCAGAACGGGCGTGTGATGGGATACCTGCCCACGGCACGGGCGACACTGCCTTCGACCCTGCAAACGGGATTACAGTTTGCAGCCACTGAGATTGCCAAGTGGATTGTTAAGTACCACGCCAATGCCACTGCACCGGGAACGGCTCGCTTCCCGACATTGGATGGCAAGATTATCACCTTCAACCAGACGATTCTGGACTTGAAAACTCATATCTCGATCAAGCGGCCGCAATGTCCAACCTGTGGTGACTCGGAAATATTGCAACGGCGAGGGTTTGAACCGCTGAAGTTGGAGTCGCGCCCCAAGCACTTCACCTCGGATGGCGGTCATCGTGGAACTACCCCAGAACAAACGGTGCAGAAATACCAGCACTTGATTAGTCCCATAACGGGAGTGGTAACGGAACTGGTGCGGATCTCTGACCCGACTAACCCGTTGGTACATACCTATAAGGCGGGGCATAGCTTTGGTAGCTCCACCTCCTTGCGGGGACTACGCAATACCCTGAAACACAAGAGTTCTGGCAAAGGCAAGACCGACAGCCAATCGCGGGCAAGTGGTTTGTGCGAAGCAGTGGAACGCTATTCTGGTATCTTTCAGGGGGACGAACCCCGTAAACGGGCAACCCTGGCTGAACTAGGAGATTTAGCAATTCATCCAGAACAGTGTTTGCACTTTAGTGACGAGCAGTATGCCAATCGGGAAGCCTTGAACGCTCAAGGTTCATCGGCTGCTTATCGCTGGATTCCCCATCGGTTTGATGCCAGTCAAGCCATTGACTGGACGCCGGTGTGGTCGTTGACCGAGCAGACGCAGAAATATCTACCCACTACGTTGTGTTACTACAACTATCCGATGCCAGATGCTTCTCGCTTCTGTAAGGCAGATTCCAACGGTAACGCAGCAGGCAACACCCTGGAAGAAGCCATCTTGCAAGGGTTCTTTGAACTGGTGGAGCGGGATAGTGTAGCAATGTGGTGGTACAACCGCCTCAGTCGTCCCGGAGTAGATCTGGGAAGTTTCGATGAGCCATATTTTGCCAAATTGCAGCAGTTTTACCGGGAACTGAACCGGGAACTCTGGGTGATTGATTTAACCGCTGACTTTGGGATTCCGGCGTTTGCGGGGCTATCGCGTCGCACGGTAGGCAGTTCAGAGCGGATATCTGTTGGTTTCGGAGCGCACCTTGACCCGACGATTGCCATTCTTCGCGCTCTCACTGAGGTCAGCCAAGTTGGGCTGGAACTGGATAAAATTCCAGACGATCGGCTCAACGGCGAGTCAAGGGACTGGATGCTGGGCGTAACTTTAGAGACTCATCCTTGTTTGGCTCCAGATGCCTCGCAGCCGATGAAAACTGCGAATGATTACCCAAAGCGCTGGAGCGATGACATTCATGTAGATGTGATGACCTGCGTGGGGATTGCAAAAGCGGTAGGGCTAGAAACATTGGTGCTAGACCAGACGCGACCGGACATTGGCTTGAACGTGGTCAAGGTGATTATACCGGGAATGCGAGGTTTATGGTCGCGGTTGGGTCGAGGGCGGCTCTACGATGTGCCGGTGAAGCTGGGGTGGCGAACCGTACCCTTGGCTGAGGCAGAGATGAACCCTATCAATATACCGTTTTAAGTCTTTTAAAAGTTTGCGGGCGACGGGCTTCGCTACGTGCCGAAAGTCGTCCTAATAAGCTTCTTTCCTAGGAAGAAGAGGATTGACCCACCTCAACGGGTCAACAAACCAAACAACAAATTGAGGAAATTATTCATGGATAAGAAGAACATTCTGCCCCAACAAGGCCAACCCGTGATGCGGAGCACTGCTGGTAAACTCCCCAGCTATTTGGCTGAACTCTCTGAGGAAGCTCTCGGTCATGTCGGTGCGGAAGCATCGGTAGTCACTGCTAGTTTCTGTGCCTACGATGGTGCGGAAGCATCGGTAGTCACTGCTAGTTTCTGTGCCTACGATGGTGCGGAAGCATCGGTAGTCACTGCTAGTTTCTGTGCCTACGATGGTGCGGAAGCATCGGTAGTCACTGCTAGTTTCTGTGCCTACGATGGTGACGAAGCGTAAGGAATTGTGTAGCTTAATTAGCTCACTTTGATGGCACGACGATAAATCTCTAGTCGCCAACAGAGCTATTCTCTAAGATGTTGTTGACGAGGTTAAAGGCGATCAGATAGGGTTAAGGACTCTTTCCTAAGTTCCGCGAGCCTTTTCTTTAACCTCGTCTTCTACTTCAGTTTTTAAGCCATTGACCTTAAGACAAGATAGCTCGTCGTTTGCTCAAAGTTTGGCAGTTTACTGAGATTAGCAATGGAATTGACAGTACAAGGCTCTATCTTACTAAGAATATAACCCTAGCTTTTATGCTTCCACACAATCAGATCAAAGACCGCCGCTTACAGTATATGCGAACTCATCAAGATGCTTTTGATGTAGAGCCAACGTTTATTCTTTCACTTTTTGAAGAGGCAGTAATTGGAATAGAAGGAGCTTGTGGTGTTGAGCCGATGTGCCATGTTGAAGAAGATCGGCTGTTTGCAATTGACTTTCAAGTTTCTAATGAAGGGCTTGGTGATGAAGGACGCACATGGCCAAGAGCTTGGACTGATGCTGTAAAATTCTTGGATAAAGTTGAAAGTCAAGTAGGCATTCGGCTCAATCGTAATTTCCTGGATCGATTTGTAGCGGTACACATTGGCTCTCATAAGATATTAGACAATACGATAGGAATAGACCTACGACCGAGACATGAGGATTCTTGTATAAAAATATATATGCATCTTGATTTAGACGAAGATCCTGAAGATTTAGTAAGAACAGCAATTCAGCTTGATGGTGGCAGCTACTCGGCTGAAATACTACAGGTGCTATTTAGAAGCACTATTGCGATTGGGTTTAATCTTTTCTTGAATGGTTACAGTGATATTGAGTTATGCGCTGGCTGTGTGGCCGAGCGATATGAGAAAGATATTGAATTCAAGCGAGGTCAGTATTTAAAGCATTACGTTCACACTTTTTTTTCGCAAAAAGTAAGAGATATAGTAAAAGAAGCGTTTTTCTCAACAGTCAGTTTTTCTAAAGCAACGCAGGCAGAACCATCTCTGTGTTTTATTTATGAGAATGTTAGAGACGTACTACAATATTTCTCATTTAACAACTTAGGTAATAGAGTTTTAAACTTTTGCCAGAGTCAAGATTGTGTTAGTTACGTTGGTGTAGATACCAAAGAATACGAATTGGGGAAGCAGCAATTGGAGAAATTCAGCATTGTCTACAATAAACGTGATATGTGTCAGCAAGACTCCATTTTATCATTTCTCAGCAAAAGGAATTTGACTGCAGGCTGAGTGATAAACGGCATAATTTTCAATCAGCGTCTGGAATTATACTTCAACTTTCTAAAGCCAGAAAATTTTGAGAGTCGTATTTTCGCTATATCTGTTCCGTAGATTCTCACTATTTGCTCTTACCCAATCATCGTTTACCATTATCCACTACCATGATTGCTCATCCCTTCGCGGTTTCCCTCAACCCTGATATCCAGGTCACAAACACCGAAGACCACTACACTCTACAATCGGCAGAATCCGATCCAACCGCTTTCCTAACTCTGGCTCCAACGCCTGGAATTGGTATGGCTCTTGAGCGTCTCAAGGCAGGAAACACTACCACCGCATCACTCTTACAAGGGTTGGCCGAACTCAACGGTCAAGCAGATGGGGAACAGTTCTCCCTGATGCTGCAACAATTAGATGAGCGAGGTTGGTTGAGTTACGGCGTGTTGCCTCTGGCAGTGGCGATACCGATGGTAGGCTCTGCTGAGTTGAATCTAACCGAACCTCACTGGACGCAAACGCGTGTCAGCCTCTCCCGCTTTGCCTATCAGCATTCTTACGATGGCATCATGGTGCTGGAGTCCCCCCTCTCGAAGTTTCGGGTCAAGCTCCTCGACTGGCGAGCAAGTGCGCTACTGGCCCAACTGGCTCAACCCCAATCCCTTGCAACATTAATGCCACCGCCCAACCTGGGGCCAGAAACTGCCTATCAGTTCCTCAATTTGTTTTGGGCTACAGGGTTTCTGACGGCCGATCCTGAACCCCCTTCACTCCAGCTTTGGGACTTTCATAACCTGCTGTTCCACAGCCGCAGCCGTATAGGTCGCCATGACTATCCAGCCAAAGGTGATGACATTGAGCAGTGGTCAGATTTCCAAGTGGTGAAGCCGCCCATGAGCGACCGGATTGTGCCGCTGCCGCGTCCGAATTTAGGGGCGTTGATGTGTAACGATGCCACCCTCACAGAAGCGATCGAAGCACGAAAATCGGTTCGAGAATATGACGATAACCATCCGATATCGATCGCGCAACTGGGCGAACTATTGTATCGCACTGCCCGTGTTAAGGAATTAATTAGCACAGAAGAGTGGTTCGGTAAGAATTGGCGAGAAACATTAGGTTTTAAAGCGGATATTGACTATGGCGAGTTGAGCCGTCGCCCCTATCCCGGTGGTGGGGCAATGTATGAATTAGAAATTTATCCGGTGATACGGCTTTGTCAAGGTTTGAACCCAGGACTATATCACTACGACCCACTGAATCACCAGCTAGAGCAGATTCTCGAATCGCAAGAGTATATTTTTGCTACATTAGGTTATGATTTTCCCGCACAATCTGTAAGTACATCCCCACAAGTTCTATTCGTAATTACAGCGCGATTTGGCCGGCTATTCCGTAGGTATCGCTCCGTTGGTTATGCGTTGATAATTAAGCACATTGGGGTGCTACAGCAAAACTTTTACTTGGTGGCAACCAATATGGGCCTAGCTCCCTATGCGCTGGGGGTTGGGAATAGCGATACTTTTGGTCGAGTCACAGGTCTAGACTATGTGGAAGAGTCGGCTGTCGGAGAATTTGCGCTCGGGTCGTTGCCCAACCGCAATGTTGAAGCAAGTGGACTGGAGTCGATTGAAGTTCACGGCTCAGAAGGGTTGAGTGAGGCAATGGTCTGCGCCAGTGAGACTGAATTGGCTGGAGTTGAGGCTGAACCTGAGCCTAGTGAGACACAAGTATTGGCAAGTCAGCCTGAGTCAGTTGGGCTAATAGCAGAAATTCCGCCGGCTGAGGTGTGGGAAAATCCTGAAAAATCCTCGGTGCTAGTCGATCGCGCGGATGCTGAGGCTGTTGACTTGGCTCCTTCAGATATGCTCTCCCAAACTCTAGATTCATCCAGTGTTGCTGAGGGTGAAAGGTCGCCGGCTGCGGTTTGGGCCAGTGAAGTTGAAAGTTCTGCAACCAAACTATCGATAGCACTCCACCCCCACGACCTTGACGAGCGCATCCCGGGACTTGCCCAACTCCACAACCAAACCCTCGGCGACTCTCGCATCACGATTGTAATTCTAGACGGCAACCCAGATCACACATTATCTTGTTTTGCTGGAGCTGAAGTATCCAAGGTTTTTCCCTACTGGCACGAACCAGCAGAGCTAATCAGCCCAGAAAATTACGCCACCTACCAAGCAATCAGGGACAAGGGGCTAAAGGGCAAAGAGAAACAAGACGCACTCAAAGCCGCCTTCCCAGAAGATGTCCAGGCGCGGGTTGAACTCAATGACCATGCCTGCCACATCACCAGTATCATCGTGGGGCAAGAACATAGTTCTGTTTTTGGAATAGCTCCCCGCTGCCGGGTAATCAATATGCCCCAGGATGCCCTAGCTCTGGGGAACTATGACGAGGTGATATCTCCCCTCAATATAGCGCGTAGCTTTGAGTTAGCCTTAGAGTTGGGTGCAAATATTATCCACTGCGCTTTTTGTCGCCCCACCCAAACAGGTGAAGGGGAAGAGATCCTTGTCCAAGCTATAAAGAAGTGTCTTGACAACAATATTTTGATTGTCTCACCGACAGGGAACAATTCAGGCGAATGCTGGTGTCTGCCTGCGGTTTTGCCGGGAACCCTAGCCGTAGGAGCGGCAAAAGTCGATGGTACGCCTTGCCACTTTAGCAACTGGGGGAGCAACAATGCAGAAGAAGGCATCCTCGCACCGGGTGAAGATATTCTAGGAGCGCAACCCTGTACAGAAAAAACCGTGCGCCAGACAGGAACCAGCGCAGCCGCTCCGATTATGACTGGTATTTCAGCACTGCTGATGAGTTTGCAACTGCAAGAGGGCAAACCCGTCGATGCCGAAGCCATCCGAACAGCACTGCTCAATACCGCAATTCCCTGCGATCCGGCCGCTGTCGCCGAACCGGAACGCTGTTTGCGCGGCTTTGTCAATATCCCCGGCGCAATGAAGGTGCTGTTTGGGCAACCCTCCGTCACCTTTTCCTTCGCGGGCGACCAAGTGACCCGCACCGAACGTGCTGGTTATGCCATGCCTAGTGCTACGGTTGCCCCAGCAAGCATCATCGGTGCTATGGCTACGGATAGCAGCCCAGCCGTGCAGCCCGCCACTCTTGCTACACCTACGGAAGCATCCGTCACTGCTGCTGACCCTGCCACAGTGGAAGCTAGCACCGCCTATTCTGGCAATGTTTACGCCCTAGGGACGATCGGCTACGACTTCGGCGACGAAACCCGCCGCGACACTTTCAAACAACTGATGGCTCCCTCTGAAATCAACGGTATCATGGTGCCCGCAGACCCCTACGATGCCCGTCAGATGATCGAACACCTCGATCGCCACCCCAATGAAAGCCGCTCCTTAATCTGGACATTGAGCCTCGATGGAGACACAATCTATGTCCTAGAGCCAACGGGAGCCTTTTCAGCCGAGATCTACGAGATGTTCCTGCTGATGCTGGCGGGGCAACTAGAGCCAGAAACCAGCGATGAGTTTGTAGAGCGGATCAGCGTACCCGCCCGACGCACCAACAGCACCGTGGAACTCTTCTCCGGTGAGGTTGTGCCTGTGGTGAAGGTACATGACGTGCGGGGGATGTACGGCTGGAAAGTGAATGCTCTGGTGAACGCGGCGATGGTGCGAATCTCTCGTCAATTAGACGAAGCCCAAGAACCGATCGTGCGACAAGCTCTGACCTCCTTCCTCAACCGAGTCTACAACGATCTGCGGAATTTGGGGCAGACTTCGCGCGATCGAGCCCTCAACTTCGCCGCCACCAACATCTTTCAAGCCGCTGTAACCTTTGCTCGGGCGATCGTCCAAAGTCGTCAACTCGACACCATTACAGTCGAAAAAAGCCCCTTCTGTCGCCTCAACAGTGACTGTTGGGATGTCAAGCTTGAGTTTTTCGACCCAGAAAGCAGTAGTCGATCGCGCAAGGTTTTCCGCTTTACCCTTGATGTGGTGCAGCCGATGCCGGTCACTTTGGGTGAGGTGAGGAGCTGGTCAATCCCTGGTAAAGGGAGTTCAACGCAGCGGTGAGGGACTCACGCCACAAGAGTCCTTATGGCGTGAGGTTCTGGGCAATTCCAGAACTTCCTTCGAGGTACTCGTAATTTTAGGAATCATTGGTGTCAACTTAACGTCTAACCCAGTTAGAGACTGCTGTTTGACTATTAAGGCGAGATCCTCCCTAGCCCCCCTTCAGAAGGGGGGGACAAGAGTCCGATCGAAGTCAACCCCTACTCCCCTTCTTAAGGGGGATTTACGGGGATCTAGACTCGGCTGTGAACTAGATTTATCAAGGGTTTCAGTCTTAAGTTGACACCTATGTTCACAAATAATCCTAATACCTTTCCGCGACTTAAGCTAAAGAGTTTTTATGAACAGGCATCTTGTCTGTTCCACAATTTGTATTGCTAAGGCTCAAGAAGTAAAAACATGGGAATAGAATTTAACCATTTATATATTACTCTCGACACAGAAACGCTAGAGTCAATAGCCAAATCAGAGTTCATCAGCCAAGAATTCTGCACAATATCCAGAGATACTGTAGAAACTGATACAGAGAGTTGGGCGGGAACCTATCTCAGAGGGAAACATAGCTATCTTGAGCTTTTTGCTCCGGGGGGTGCTGAAGGGTTTAGGGAAGGTTTTTCGGGTATTGGTTTCAATAGTAAACAAGCCGGACAGATTGATATTGTAGATGAAAAGCTAAAATCCTTAGTAGCTCAAGAAACGTTTTCTGATTTGCAAATTCGTCAAACCGAAGATGGAAAAGTACCCTGGTTTCATTATTTGGCGCTCAAATCAGAAAGAGAAGCCTTCAGTGCGTGGTTGATGGAATTCCATCAGGATTATTTAGATTATAAAAACATCCAACTTACCAGTGCTGGTTGCTTTGACCGTGCTGCTTATCTAAAAAACCTTGCTACCTCCGAAACTTCTTTATTTGACGACATTTCAGAAGTTCATCTTGAATTGACTTTAGCGGAACACGAGGAACTAGCATTACTACTTCGAGTCTTTGGCTATCACTCATCTTGCTCAGGAGATATTACTACCTATCGTTCTCATGGTTTTACTTTACAAGTATCTCAGACAGTTGCTCCAAGTTATCGAATTCGCAAGGTTGTTTGCACGATGAAGGCGATAGCTCATCAGGAAAGAAAGTTCACTTTCGGTGATAATGCACAGTTAAATGTGGGTGGAGAGTTGGCAATTTGGCAGTTTGGATAACTGAAGCAATAAGTTAAAAAATAGCGATACCCCTTTGTTTGGTAGCGCAACTGATAAATTTGGCAACCGCTTGCTACCCTATTTATCAGTTGCACCGCATCAAATAGCATCACTCCTCAAGCTGTGTATGAGTTAAATATTGATGCTGAGAGGAATTTTTGAAGGCTGCAAAAATCGATAAGACACCAGCCTTTGGGCATCGGCTTCGAGAATTTTTGCTTCGATGTCATTCAGGTTTACCTTGAATTTCTCGAAAGCTCTTTTCAATTGTGGCTCGACAAAAGATGAACCGGGGTAATCGAGCAGGTTCGTATAGTAAACTGAACCCAGCAAAAAAAGCACTTCTATTTGGAGTAATGCTCGCTCTAGTGGCGGTAGCGAACCCATGAAATTTTGCTGCTGTGCGGGGTTGGTAGGTGCTGGAGAATAGCAACCCAAAGGAAATGCTGGTGCGTAAGTCATCAAACCGCTTTGCGGAAAGTTAACAGCAGCGTGTTGGGCGCTAGCTGCAAAGATAACCGTAGAGATGGCCTCTACTAAATAATCTAAGCTTGCAATCCGACCGTCAGCATTTTCGCCAATATAGCAGTGTCCTTTAGCAAACAATTCACCAGCCCAATTTTGCAGTTGTCGATCGACAACTACGGACTCATCGCTAGAATAGTGCAGGCGCAGGTATTCGCCCACCCACTGATGAATGGCATCCCAAATTAGTTGTCCGTCATCTCGATAAGGATAAATCGGTAATTGCTGGGAATTATTGACACCGCGTTTTTCTAAAGTTCGGGGGAAGGCAACTTCATTAAAGTTAGCTAAGTGGCTCATCGCTTCTTTGATGGCTAGCTGGCCGTTACTGTCTATAGTGGCACTCAATAACAAGTCTATAGGCCCTTCTGGTGCTAATAAATTCTTATGCGCCCCGTAATTAATCAAGATAGTACCTTGCAAGTGAGGTTTCAACAAAACCATTACAGGATGACTATTATCGGTAAAGCAGCGATTAGTTGCCAGAACAAAAGGCTCAATAAATAAGTGAGTCTGAGCTAGGTGAGATATCAGCTCGTGGTAATTGCTATCTGCCATTTGCACGACGGTTTTAGCTGTCATCCAGTTGTCGCCATCTAGGGGCGTAAATATAGGATTGTTATCCCCCGGAACTGGCTGGCAGCGAATTGCTATTGGTCGTAAATTTCGATCTTGATACTGTTCGGGCGGTACTGCAAATAATGCGATCGGAGCATACATATACTTGGGAAGCCCACCAATATCGCTATTGACTAAACTATCGAGCTTGGAATAATCTGCCAGATAAAGTCGCCCGGATTGCAGTGCTGCTTCTAGATTATCTTCATGCAGAATCTCTCCGTATTGTTCGCTGGTAATTAACAGGCGCTCGTCTAGTTCTTGGATTTGATTGAGCATTACAGGGTTTGGCCCTGCTACTTGCATATAAGCAAAAACTGCATCTTGTTGGAAATTTCCAACAGTTGCGGGTCTGATTGTTAACGGATTGAGTAAGTTTTCGTAGTCTTCAAGAGTAGGATTGACAGTACCGCGTAAAAGGAACTCTGAAAAATCAGCTTCCTGGTTAATCAATTCTTCTCCCAAACATCTAGCAATTCCTTGAAGGTGCTTGTATAATTCTCTGTCAACTTCCCCAACTTCCTCAACTTCCTCGAATCGAGCGACTTCCTCAGTTTCATCAACTCGGTCAACTTCATCAAGTTGCTCGCTTTTTAGATTTCGTGCGGATTTCATTTCTAAGCTTCGGCTAAGTTCAGCTTGTATTTCTCGATCGATTCGATCGAATACATTTTCAGCTTCACTGAAATCCCCCGTCAAGGGAATGCTACTTTTAAGCTTGGGGGATACTTTTCGCTCCAAGACTGATTCTAGTTTTAAAACAGCATTAGTTAACTCTGCTTGTCCCTGGGCTGTCCTTATTTCTTGCTCTATCGACTCTAAAGAATCAATTTCACTTTTGCTCGACTCTAACGAATTAATTTCACCTTCGTTTGACAGCGAGCTTTTGAGAAGATTAGCCGACTTTTCAGCCTCGTTCAAAATACTCAGCGTACTCAACACTAAACTCACCCATTTCAGGCTGGGAAGTTCATCGGCGTTAGGCAGTCTAGGCAGGTTGCCGATGGGACTAAGTGGCACCTCAGTCATAGCTAGAGGAGCTAAAACTGTATAGTCATATTCGTATTTATTAGATACAATCAACCTGCGAGCCAAAGGAACCGTCGCTAAAAAAGTGACTAAACGGTATAGCGTTTCAATGATTTGTTGCCTGGAAAAAGACATATTTTGCTCCAAAGACAAATATTACTAGATTGGGTGAATCGAGAAGTTACTAGATTGGGTGAATCGAGATTAGATTCTTCAGTATTGGTTGGTAACAGTTTGACTCTTAATTTTGTATTAGTTGCATCAGTTGATATAGCAATCCTAAATCATTTGTGAATTTCTTACTCCCTCCTTTTGCTAAGGAGAGGGTTGGGTGCCGGAAAAAATTTACGACTCCTGCAAGGATTGCTACAGATTTTTAGCTGCTTGCGACTGCTACCAATCAAGAACTGGCAAGTTGTCGGATCGGGATTAAAGTTGAAAGCCCAACCCAAAAATCCACTGTTTAACGAACTCAGCTAATATAGCATACCTGCTGAGCGACATCAGAATTCTCCTCACAGACCACCATCAGGAAGCCCGCAGGTGAAAGAAGGTCGATCGCGAGCGTTGTGGGTTGATGCTTGCTTGCAAGACGGCAGGCGCCAGAGAGCAATAGCGCCAGCAAAGGCTGGAAGCTAGTTCTCATCATAGTTCTGTGCTTGAAGCCGTATAAATTAATACACCAAATAAACAAGAAAAAAGATGACTGCAAGCCGGAAACAAAAGTTAACAAAACTTTTTAGCTAAAAAGTTTTTTTAGGCGCAAATTCAAGTAATCTATCTTTTGAAGCGAACAACCAGTCAAATCTAACTATTTTTCCAGAAAACGGCTGATTTAACCCCAATCCTGGGTAATTAAAGCGAGTCGGAAAAAACCGATGGCGATTTTCTTCCTTGTGTAGCGCCACCCGATCGACAAGTGGGTGGACTCAAAGCTTGAGATGGCCAAATATTTCTGATATTTTCCCTCTATAACTTATAGCTGGCTTCAGTTCTTACCACTTCTGCACGGCACCCCCAAACCTATTTACTTCTTTACTTCATAGCAAAAAATGGCAATCGAGGATCTTTTCGCAAAGTACAAAAAGCCCAACATCGTTATCATCATCACCGACCAACAGCGCGCCTTGCAGCACTATCCGCGGGACTTTGCCTACAGGCTCCCCGCGCTGAAGCAGTTGATGAGCAATGGTTTGAGTTTCGAGCGGGCATTCACCGCCGCTTCCGCCTGCGCCCCCAGCCGCGCGACTTTCTTGACCAGCCAGTATCCCGCCAAGCACAAAACAACGGATACTGGTCAGCTACAGCCGAAGGAGCCTTTGAACACGAAGCTGCCCAACCTCGCCCACGTCCTAGAGAAGGCTGGCTACAAAACGCGCGCTTGGCTGGGCAAATGGCACCTTGGAGAAATTGATACTAGCCCCATAGAAGCTGGATTCACAGAGTGGGACGACCCCGACGCAGGCATCACCATCAGCGACTACAATACCCTAGGCGGCGGCGAGGCAGATAACGACAGCCGTTACCTCGCAGATATGCTCGAGTTCATCGAACGACAGGACGAGAACGCTCTCGATCCGTTTTGCCTGGTTGCGTCTTTTGTCAATCCTCACGACGGGTTTGCAGCGTTCAGAGGGCTGGGCGGCTCGGGATACGGGAGTGCGGCGCTCACTAAAGTGCCTGTAGGTTTGCCACCTAACTACAAGCAGGATCTGGATAAAGAGAACAAACCCCGTGCCCAAGCCTCAGCGAGTTGGTGGACTTTCGCTAAGCCTGGTTCCAAGATGCCCCCCAAGCACAGACCCCAGGATTACGTCAACTTCTACGCCTATCTCCAGATTTTGGTAGACAAACAGATCGAGCAACTCCTGGACGGTCTGGCGAAGCAGAATCTGATCGACAATACCCTGATTATCCGCTTCGCCGACCACGGTGAGATGGCCATGAGCCACGGTCTCGTTGAGAAATTCTTTAACGCCTATGAAGAGAGCATTCGCATACCGTTCGTGTTCTCCAACCCCGTAGCCTGGCCTACAGCACAGACTACCCAATCCCTTGCCAGCAGTGTGGATTTGACTCCGACGATCGCCTCGCTGCTCGGTGTCGAGTGGCACAAACCGGCTGAAGCGGTTCCAGCAACAGCCAACCCGACGATTTTTTACGGGCAAGATTTGTCGCCGATCCTCAACAATCCAGCCTCCTTTGTCCAGAAATCCGTCCACTTCACATACGACGACAATCCAGCGGTTATACCCCCTCCAGAAGATAAACCGAAACAGAGGATTCTGTACCCCAGCATAGTTCGGACGATTCGCACGGACAAGTGGAAATACTCGGTCTACTTCAACGAAACAGACTCGGAGAAGGCTGAGGGTGCCGAAGGCGATTGGGAACTCTATAACCTAGAAGCAGATCCTTACGAGGACAACAACCTAGCTGGCAATCCCGATCCCGAGATTAACAAGCAGCAGTGGGATTTGGAGCAGCAATTGCAAGATGCTATGAATCGCCTGGGAACTATGCCGACTGCCTTCAAATGGCCTCCCCAGAAGACAGAGTTAAGCCGAGGCGCACCCGCCACCAAACCCACCGATATCTAGACTAAAACGCGAGCGGCAAAGTAAGGAGTTCCACCCAACCAGGGAGAGGATGGTGTTTTTCCCTCCTCTCTCTGATTTTCAAAATAGTTCATCAGTCAACTAAAAAAACTTAATTACCCGTTGATTAACCTATGGAAGCAGTTTGGGATACGTTAAAAAATATCAATTACTCCGGCATACCGATTGCTAGAATCGCTATTGTGCTCATTGTCCTAACCTTGACACAGACACTAAGGCGATTTTTTGTGGCAGTAATTGTTAAAACTATTGAGAGTTTTACTAGCAAAACTAAAACAACACTTGATGATGAGTTGATTACAATTATCAAGCCTGCTTTAAGTTGGCTGATTCTCATAGGTGGATTTTGGCTGAGTAAAGAAATTCTGGCAGATAACTTAGGTTCTCAACTAAATCAAACAATCGGTAGCCTGCTCAACTATACAGTGATTTTCATAGTTGCCTATGTTATTTACCGATGCTCTTCTATTTTCGGTCAGATTATAGCCAACTTAGTGCTGCACACCGAAACAGAGCTCGATGAATTGCTCAGACCTTTAATGCCCAAGATTTTTCAATCAGCAGCAATTATTGTCTTTATCATCAAGATCAGCGAGGCATTTTTAGGACAATCTGCTGCTGCATTGGTGGGGCTATTGGGCGGTGCCGGTATCACTTTTGGTTTGCTGCTGAAAGATATTGTTTACGATTGGTTCTGCACCCTGATTATTTACTCCGACAACCTCTATCGAGAAGGTGACTGGGTGGGAATATCCGGGGTCGAGGGTTTCGTGCAAATACTCAACATCGGATTCAGAACTACAACTCTACACGTAACTAAGTGGGGTTCGATCATCAAAATGCCCAATTCCAAAATGATTTCTGGAATTGTCGAAAACTGGTCGCAAAATCCGGGTAAAGAATTAAAATGGGGCTTAGTCTTAACTCTCAAAATAGATGGCATTTCGGCGGGGCAAACGGCTCGGATTTGTGAAAAGCTTGAAGAATTGCCGAAGTACATTCAAGGTTTGTCTCCATCCTGTACGGTGCGGTTCAAACAAATCGACCAAAATGCCCGGGTTATTGAAATTATGGCATTCGTCAATGACGATAATTTCTACTTTAATGCTGAGAAAAACTTAAATCTCGCTATATTAGAACTGCTCGAAAAAGAAGGAATAGATTTCCTGCACGTGGAACTGCAAACGGAGCCGGACAAGTACAAACGAAGCTTCCAAGCAACGAACAATTGAACGTTTCTGTTAACTCAAACAGTATCCGCTCAATAAATCGGGGTAAATCGCTCAATGATGAGCGTCAAACATCGCAAAATCGTTCCAAAAGCAGTAGTCTACCCCGAGTTATTGAGCGGATACCTCAAACATATCAATATGTAAAGATTTGGAGAAAAAGACATCCCGCCCATCCAACTAACTGCCGCGGGGATATCCTGTTAAATTAATTGCACGCAAGTCGAGGAAAGCCAAATGTCAGCCGCTTCTTTAACAACTCTAACAACTCTTCTAGATTGCCACTCCGCTCTTAAAAATGATGGTGAAGATGTCATTCAAGGATTGAGCAAAAACCAAAAAACTTTACCTGCTAAATATTTTTACGACAGTCGCGGTTCTCAGCTATTCGAGCAAATTTGTGAATTGCCCGAATATTATCCGACTCGCACTGAAGCTTCGATTCTGCGCCAATATGCCGGTGAAATCGCGCGGATAACAGGTGCTTGCGAACTAATAGAATTGGGCAGTGGCAGTTCTACGAAAACTCGCCTTTTGCTAGATGCTTACCAAGCTCTAAAATATGCCTGTAAGTACGTGCCTGTTGATGTGAGCGCCAGCATTCTCAAAGAGAGCGCCCTTCAATTGCAAGTGGAATATCCGACCCTGCACGTTCAAGGATTGATAGGAACTTACGAACAAGCCCTCGCTCAATTAATGCCTACATCGAGGTCATCGCGGATGGTTTTCTTCTTGGGCAGTTCGATGGGGAATTTCACCCCGGCCGAATGTGATATTTTTTTGAACCAAATCACCGATGTACTCACACCCGGAGATTACTTTTTAATCGGCATTGACTTGCAAAAACCCCAACATATCTTAGAAGCAGCTTATAACGACTCTCAAGGCGTTACGGCTGCTTTTAACTTAAATATGCTCGACCATTTAAATTGGCGCTTTCAAGGCAATTTTGATACGGGTTTGTTCGCCCATCAAGCTATCTACAATCCAAATGAAAATCAAATTGAAATGTACTTGCACTGCTGCGCGAGTCATCTAGTGAATTTAGAGAGTCTCGGCTTGAATGTTACCTGGAAAACCGGGGAAACACTCCTTACTGAAATTTCTCGCAAGTTTGACTTAGAGACTGTGGAAAAAGAACTAGACTCTAAAGGGCTGAAAACTTTAAAAAGCTTTACCGACCCGCAAAATTGGTTTGGTTTGCTTCTGTGTCAAGCCACCCGCTAAACTAAGCTGTTCTGCATTCAAATTGTAGGCCAAAAAATAATCAAACTCTTGTGGGGTGGGCATCCCGCCCGCCCTGAATATACAATTTAAATGCGCGACAGCTTATCTTCGAGCGTTCAGTTTGATTGGGAACCCGACCAAAAGAAAAAACACAAGTTAATCCATAAAACAGGCAATCGTATGAAATCCACAGTTCATCATTTCCAGACAGCAGAAACTTTCTACCAAAAAGACAAATGGGACTTGGATTCCTGGTTTGAGATAACTCAAATAGACTACAAAGAACTGCTCAAACAATATCCCTTCCAGAATATTTTCGCAGGGTTGGGAAAATCTCAAATCAACCTGCTGGATATAGGCTGCGGAGTCGGTAAATTTCCGAGTTTATTAGACGGGTGTATTTCGGGCGATATTCACCTATCATCAGATCTGCTCGATGTTTCAACTTCTTGCCTGCAAGTAGCGCAGCAAAAATTTAATACGTTAGAGCATTTTAGTTCGAGCCAAACATATTTATCGGGGTCGAAAATTTTGATTCCATCATCCCAAGAACGAAAAATTACGATCTGATTTGGTCTATTCATTCTTTGCATACAGTCGATAAAGATCGAATGGGAGCTGTATTCCAATCTTGCTTAGAATTACTCAGTCCTGGCGGTAAGTTTTTGCTTTATCAACTATCTAAAGACTCTTTCTATCATGAAATTCATGATTTTTATCTCAAAAATTACCCACTACCTATAAATCATCCCCAGCATTTTATGACGGCAGAAGATTCCCAAACAATACTATAATCGTTAGGATTGAACTATCAAATTATACCAATCCGCTTCAATCATACCGTCAATTGCGAACGTCGGTATCTACTAGAAGTCTACTTAAAGATGTGCGTTCTCAACCACGAAATAGATGATGTATTGTTATTGTTTCAAAACTTGCTGTCCAAGTATTTCGACAAACAAACGAACCAGTACAAATTTCCCCAAACGGTTAATTTGTTTGTAATTGATAGTAATCTTTAAGACACCGACTTCTCAGAGTTTGAATAACCCCATTTGTTGCTAGGTTTCTGGTATAGTACGAGCCGCAATTTCGCTTGTCAAAAGCGCGTCACTCTTGTCTGGTTCGAGCTAATTAATTCCTCGGATTAAGTGCTCTAAAAGTTGTTTTTGGTGTATACTAATTTAGGCAGTTACAGCAATTGAGCTGCGAACAATACTACGCAATACCCAATACTTCCAAAGGAGATATCTGAATCATGTGTACGAGAATTCTCTACGTAGATGGACAAATAAATCCAAAAATATATGACCCGAACCGGCCTAGTCCCAACGTCGTGACCGGTCGCAACATGGACTGGGCAACCTCGCTTAAAAGCGAGATTTGGGCATTTCCAGCAAATATGGAGCGCCAGGGGGGAACATACGAGCATTCCTTTACGTGGACATCCAAGTACGGCAGCGTAATTACCTCCGCCTTAGACGCTTGCACTACCGACGGTATCAACACTCAGGGTTTGGTTGCCAATTTGCTGTTCCTGGTAGAATCTGACTACGAACGAAAGCCAGAGCAACCAAAATTGACAAAAAAAATGTCAACTGCGGCATGGGCGCAATACTTCCTCGATAGTTTCGCGACGGTCAAAGAGGCGGTTGTAGCGATGGAACCAGACAATTTGTTCGAGGTGGACGCGCCCGTCATACCGGACGGCAGCAATAAGAAAAGTACAGTTCACCTGTCAATTTCCGACGCAACTGGCGATTCCGCAATTTTCGAGTACGTAGGCGGCAAGCTACAAATCCACCACGGTAGAGATTATATCGTGATGACCAATTCTCCGACCTACGACAAACAACTGGCAATCAACGAATACTGGGAAAAAAAGGATGGCATGATCGTGCTGCCGGGCACTAACAACGCCTCCGATCGATTTGCCCGTTGCTCGTTTTACCTATCGGCAGTCCCGCGCGATAATGTCAACGATGTACGCACAGCTATTGCAACCACCTTTAGCATAATTCGCAATGCCAGCGTGCCGATCGGGCTCATCGTAGACCCCGAAAAGCCCAATCTTGCCTCCACACTTTGGCACACCGTTTCCGACCACAAGAACCTCGTTTATTACTATGCAAACACCCGCAGTGCGAGTGTCTGTTGGATCGACCTCAAGGAATTAAATCTTGCCGATGGTTCGGGAGTGCGGAAAATCGATATGCTCGAAGAAGTGAATACTCTCGAATGGTCGGAAAAACCCAAAAAGCCGGTAATAATCGAAAAGTGGGAGCTGGGCGGCGACCTCACCGATCAATTTGTACCGACCGCTCCGTTTGAATTCTTGCCTCACCCTTAAGTGTCAACGCGATCGGGTCAGGTATAGGCTTTCTGGGATAGGTGAGGTATGCCAAATTTTAGGTACATCAAGGTTTTCGACCTTTGATACCTCATCTTCTTGAGCGATCGCCGAGCCAAAGTTTCTGGATCGGGTTTGGCTTTGGTACGGCGATCGCCATACCAACAGGGGTCGAGGTTCAATTCCCGCCATCAATGTTCTTACAGGACGGCTTGAGAAAGTTCTTTTCCAGAGAAGCCGCAGGAAACATAATGCCGGGCTTTTTTGTGGGACGGTTCAGCGTATTGAATATCCGATCCCAAAATCCTTGAATGCCGTAGTTTCCCTTAAAGCGAGAGTGGTGGAGATCGTGAAAATCCGAGTCAATGAAAAATATTGACAGAGAACTGTGACCTTCCAAATTGTAAGCATTGCCGATAACAGTCCAGGCGCACAATTGAGTAATATCGTATCCGAATACAAAAACAGGCAAAACGTCTGTAATGGTGACGATAGCATATTCAAGCAGGCTTTTATGACCGGCTACAAAACTGGATTAATCCTGGAATTCGTGATGTTTGAGGTGTATTTCCTGCAAGAACTTTTTGTGAAAGAGCCAATGAATAACGTAAAAGCAGAAATCCGCAGCAATTATTCTCATCAAGAACCATTCAAAATTTAAGAGCCAGCTATTTCCTCAATGAACTTCAGGATCTAGGGAGAGGATAATCGCTGCTGCTGCTAAACTTTTAATTTCTCCGACCAGGATTCCTTTAGCAGTAAATGCAGGGAAAGGTTGTTCTTTCACTTTCTTGATTCTGACATTGAATCTTTGCCGCCAAGTCTCGTTAGTTTTAATAATTTTTTCTATAAAAACACCAATGCTGTAGAATGAAACCGACCCAACAAGCCAGTACAGCAAAACCTCGGCGGTAAAGTTGAGATGGAATTTGTTCGAGAGCCAATAAATTAACTGCTGGACTATGGTACAAGCAACAGCTACTTTGATGAAAAACTCTATTTCAAAAAACAAATTAAAGATTTTTACTGTTAATTTATCCTTTGAAGACCCAGTTTTTTCAGGACAATTATTGAGTGGGTTCGGGAACTGAGAATTGGGTTCAAGCATTAGAATAACTTAGTATTTTTCGAGGTAAGCGAGCTAGATAATGTTTGTATTCAGTATTTCATTCTCCTATTCGCTTCATTCTATTTTATTTGCTGTACGACCAGCACCATCAATAAACGGAACCAAGCCGCACAGCCATCCCCTGCACAAAAAAACACTGCATCCTTTCAAGAACCTGCTGGAAGGGTTAAAATGCACCACTTCGGAAACAGATTTCAATCGAGTTCGTCCTTGATATTTCTTTACTTATAACTAATACAAAGAGTTGGTATCGCTTGCGCCTGTAACTGAGTCCCCAAAAATGCTGGTTGCATTTCCTTTGGTTTTTAGCGCATTTGGTCTCAGCAGAAATTTAACTTTAGCCGATACATTTTTTGGCGTGTCAATAAAAGCCCAAAAAACAAAAAACTGGTCGTTTGTTCGCTGCAACTGTTTTTGTCAATTTGTGCGGTATTAAAATACTCATACAGCAGTATAAATAATAAATTTTACGTTTGTCAAGTTAAAATTGTGCTGAGGGTATCATCTGCAAGCCCTACATATGATTTCTGCAAGTTTCCCATACCTTTCATTTGCGGGAATGCCAGCATCGGTTAGGTAAAGGCTTTTAACACTCCCGCACTACCCACAGGATTCAATTTTACCTGCAACTGATATATTGCTTTTCGCGCGTGCAACATCTCGAAAGCGGCTGAGGGGATTAGCGCTTCTGGGCGGTTTTGCAGTCTTCAATGCTACGCGCGCACTGCACTCTCAAAATCTTGATAGTTTGACATACTCCCCAGCGTTAACGCACGGGGATTCTTGACACCTCACGCCCGATGTGCCACAAGTGGTCTTATCTTCTCTGTGTCCGTTTATAGTCGTGGAAATGCCCTATCCCGATTTTGTTTATATTCTTTGCTGCATTCTCATTTCGTAAGGATTCAGGTAAACAAGAGTGAGCGTGAGAGCCGAAAAATATGGTAATATAGTCAGATGAGCGAAAAGTCAGAGGTAAGGATTCAGGTCTAAAAACTTGCAGATCCAACGCTTGTCTGGTAAGGGTAAACGACTGTTAACAATTTACCTAGACTTACCTATGATTTAGCGAGTAAAATCTGTGTAAATCACTGGATGAATTGATGAGTATTAGTCAGAGCCGCTCCCGCTTAAAGCCCGCTCGTCTTGACACGATATGGCGCCCTGAAAAAGAAGGCATTCATAGAACGTCGATCGCCACAGATGGGGGATACAGGCGATATAGTCTAACATAGTAAAGAACGAGCCGCACTGAAAGGGAGAATCAATGGCTACCCTAACTTATTGCAAAGGCTTGCCCACGCCAGTGCACGAGCTTAACGAACTCGGAAAAACAACTTTCGAGATGTTTTTGGAGGCTTACGCCCCGATTTTTAGGACTGCAAGCATTGAAACAGTCGATCGCTTACTTTCAAATAGAGAGTTCAAGAAATCCGATTGGAACACGCACTTACAGCAAACCTACGGCATCAACAAGCGCCACGCCAATGGTGTAATCAGTTCTGCGAAGGGTCGTGTAGACGGCGCAAAAGAACATAGGATTTTACACCTGAAAACTCTTGAAGTCAAGATTAAGTCCATTAGTGCGTGGCTCCAGAAAGCTGAGCGTAAGTTGGCATTGGCTCGTAAGTTTTATGCCAAGAAAAAATGGGCTAACTCAAAAACAGGCTGTAATTTTTCCATAGCTTGCTCGCTGCAATATAAATCCACAAACTGGCAGAATTTACGCTTTCAAATTCACAATAAAAAGCGTAAGCTGACATTGTTAACTAATAAACTAAAACACTTAAGACTTAAACCAGTCAAAGTATTCATCCCCTATGGCGATATGTTGCTTGTCGGCTCAAAGGATGAGTCTTTTGGCAATCAGGTTTGTCAGTGGGATGGAAATCAAATAACTTTTCGAGTTCCCAAATGCTTAGAGTCACGATTCGGAAAAACTATATCCTCTCTGATTGGTGATTTCAATCGCAGCATCAACAGACTACCAGAATCTGGCGCTAAAACTTGGCATTTCTACCGCAAAAATGGCAAGTGGGTTGTCGCCGTGCAATTTACCCCAAATCCCGGGTCGCAGGTTTCTCTTGAGAGAATGTATGGTTGCATTGGTATCGACATGAATCCCGGTGTGCGAATCGTTGGCTAGAAACCAATCCTAAAAAGGGTTAGGGGGATTAGCCGCAAGGTAGAACCTTGACAACTGAATGACCATGTAGGTGAGAGTCAGTATCCTAGAAACCTCAAATCCTACCCCGCAGGTGCAGCGGTGAAAGCACATCCCCCAGGTTCGAGACTAGCCATCAACGCCTGAAGCGGGGATGAAAGGTGGTACTACTGGAAGCCTAATCCGGTATCCATCGAGCAAAGTACCCACGAGTAAAGCCACGGCTTGAAGATGCGTTTGAATCGTCATTATCATGAACCAGCGAAATAAGGCTAAATGCGCTGGAGCCAAAAGGCAAAGGATAAGGAGTTGGCAATTACCTGGTTGACCAACAAGCACTTCCTATAAACCTGGCGAAAAGCATCACTCTAAAGGTACATACTATGGTCATTCGGAACGAGATAACCTCTCGTCTGCTCTCAGGAGGTCGAATACTTGAGTAGGTGCTAACCGTATGCAGCGAGTAGGGGAGATTAAGTCAGAAGCGAAGGTCTGGGGTAATGCCCAGAATATGCAAACAGACTTACGGTGATTTGGATGATAGAGTCCCAAGTAGTGAGTATATATGTCTAATACACAGTCTCAACAACTGATGGTGGAATGGCACTCTATTAACTGGCGCAAGCTAGAACGTAGCGTGTATAAGCTCCAAAAGAGAATTTATCAAGCCTCTGCCCGTGGTGATGTGAAAGCATATCGCAGACTCCAAAAGACGCTGATGAAGTCATGGTCAGCAAGAGCTTTAGCGGTTCGTAGAGTTACCCAGGATAACCAGGGGAAAAAGACGGCAGGTGTAGATGGCGTTAAATCGCTGACTCCAAAGCAACGTGTAGAACTTACTGGTAACTTAAACCTGGGTACAAAGGTCAGCCCAACTAGGCGGGTATGGATTCCTAAGCCTGGAACGGAAGAAAAGCGACCTTTGGGCATACCTACAATGAAAGACCGAGCCTTGCAAGCACTTGTCAAACTGGCACTAGAGCCAGAATGGGAAGCGCGATTTGAACCGAATTCATACGGGTTCAGAGCCGGACGCTCATGCCATGATGCGGTAGAAGCAATATTTAATGCAATTAGGCTTAAGCCTAAATACGTACTAGATGCCGATATTGCCAAATGTTTTGACCGCATCGACCAAGAAGCGCTGCTAAAAAAATTAAATACATTCCCCACCATCCGCCGACAAGTTCGAGCCTGGTTAAAAGCGGGAGTGATGGATTCAAAGCAGTTGTTTCCAACATCTGAGGGTACGCCACAGGGCGGGATAATATCCCCGTTACTGGCAAATATTGCCCTTCACGGGATGGAAGAACGAATTAAGCAATACGCCGATACCTTTCCCACTAAAAGTGGTCTAGGTAAACGGGATAACCGTAGAAGCATAAGTTTAATTCGTTATGCCGACGATTTCGTGATTCTCCACGAAAACTTAACCGTTGTCCAAAGATGTAAAGAGATTATATCTGAATGGTTAAAAGGCATGGGTTTGGAATTAAAGCCCAGTAAAACGAGACTTGCTCACACCCTCAACCCGTATGAGCAAGAAAAACCAGGATTTGATTTCCTAGGTTTCATGATACAACAATTTCCAGTAGGAAAGTATCACTCAAAGCAAGGGTTTAAAACAATCATCACCCCAAGTAAGCAGAAGCAAAAGGTACATTACGACCAAATCGCTAGTGTAATTGAAGCTCATAAGGCAGCACCGCAAGCGGCGCTAATCAGCCGATTAAACCCAATAATACGGGGTTGGGCTAACTACTATGCAACAGTTGTGAGCAAAGAAATTTACTCAAAACTCAATGCTCTGACGTACCAAAAGCTAAAAGCTTGGGCAAAACGCCGTCACCCGAAAAAGAACGGGGAATGGGTGTCAAAGAAATATTGGCAGTCCATAGACGGTGATAACTGGGTATTCGCAACCAGGGAAGAAGGGTTAAACCCTCTTCGGTTACTCAACCATGCTGACACTCCTATAGTGCGCCATGTAAAAGTTAAAGGCGAATCGTCGACCTACGACGGAAACCTAGTTTACTGGAGTACAAGAATGGGTAACAACCCAGAAATGCCAATTAGGGTATCAAAACTCTTAAAAAGGCAAAAAGGGAAGTGCGCCCACTGCGGCTTGTTTTTCCGTGAAAACGATGTGATGGAAGCTGACCACAGAATTCCCAAATCGCAAGGTGGCAAGGATTCCTATGATAACTGGCAGCTTTTGCACAGACATTGCCACGACACAAAGACCGCCTCAGATGGCAGTCTTGGCAACAAATCCGGCTGCAATAGTGCCGAGCCTAAGCCCACCAAAAGACTTGAAAAAGTCGCGGACAAATGGGTAATGAGGTATGCGTGACAAGCACCAAAACATTGAGGAGCCGTGTGAAAAGAAATTTTCACGCACGGTTTTGAAGACCAGCGGGGTTGGTGACAGTCTCGCTGAGTTTAATTCTATTGGTTGGGCCTATGTTGATTCTGAAGGAAATCTCAAAGCTAAAGGGCAGATTCCTTTGCAGATGGGCTTACCATCTGGTAAGCAACAAGCTCAAATTGTTGATGCCTGTTTGCAACTAGCCATAAAAGCTGCGAAATTTGAATGTCCCGTAGTTTGTGAGGAACTTGATTTCTCGGCAAAAAAGCACTCACTGTCCGAGCAGAGTAAAAAATACGCCCGGATGTTGTCGGGATGGGCTTATAGTGAGTTCTACAAGCAACTTGGTTCTATTTTGTCGAATCGTGGCATTGAGTTAATTGCAGTCAATCCAGCTTATTCGAGCATTATCGGTTTGATGAAATACCTGAGAATGTATGGATTAGCTAGTGACGAAGCGGCTGCGCTGGTAATTGCTCGTAGGGCTATGAATAAGAGTGAAAAAATACCTCGCTCCTTAACCGCCTATTCTGGGGTGAACCCGGAAAAGCACGAGGAGAGCGAGTGGAGCCAACTGAATAAAAAGATCAAACATTCCGCTGTAATATCACGTCGCTGTGATTATTATAGTGTTTCTAACTGGAGTTTCTTGGTCAACCTCAATACTGGGGAAGCGTCAAGCGCTAAGAAAGAATGTTTAAAGCTTATACCGCAGAGCTTACCTAGGTTTGCCTAGGTTTTTATAAGCGGCGAAGGGGTCTATGCTATCATAATCGCAGGAATTAGGAGTTAACTCGAATAAAGTTCCCTGCTGCGGTTGCTCGGTGCTAGCAAATTGCTGGCACTCGAAAATTCGATGTTTCCAAGAATGCAGGGCATCAACGCTCATCGCCAATTGAGATGCCGGAGGAGGATAGTTGGAGTTGAATTTGGGAAAAAGTTCGAGTTGTTTCACAAGTTTGGAAAGATTCGGACTACATTAATTTTTCCATTTCCACCGCAGCCAAACGAGCTTGAAGTACCAACAAGTTTATCGGATCTACGGCGATACGAAAGGTCATTACTTTCAAGTTTTTGGGGACGTATTTACTCAACAGACTCTCTACTTGACTCGAACACACTATTAAATCAAATTGATCCAGGTCGCATTTATTATTTTGAACGGTTTCGAGGGTAACTGCTTCTGAGTCTACGTGATGCACGTTGTACTCGATTATCTCCTTCATCGCTTCGCTGCTAATTTGTTCTTTACATACGAATAACAGCTTGGCATTGCGGGGCAGCGGTGAAATACAGCTTAACAATTGCATATCCGGTTGCACGTCAATTCCGATTACTTCTTTGTTGGGTTCTGCCAGCTTCGCTACATCCCACAAGTTTTTAATAGTTGTTACCACCAAATCTGCCGCCAACAACTGTTGAACCGATTGTGCTTCCTTATTTTTTAACGTGTTCCAATCAATTGATTCTAAAGCTAACCCGGTTGCAGATTGAATGCTGCTGCCAATATCGATACTATCTGGAAAAAAGTTCACAAATGCTACGTTGATTTGATGGCGATCCACAAGGACTGCTTGAGCGTAAGCCGCTGCTGAAAACTCCGACACGCTCAGCCCACTTTGAGATGCAGAGTGAAAAGCTTGACTGAGCAAGTCGTAGAAACTTTTCCGGGCTATTATTTGTTTCACAAACTGGGAATCGGCAATAAAAGTTCCTTTGCCCCGTTGACCTATCAAATATCCTGAATTAATCAGTTCGTTATACACCAAGGCTACAGTATTGTGGTTGACTCCTAAATGCTTTGCTAAATGAACGACTGGTGGTAACGGCTGATTTGGCTTGAGATTTCCGCGTATAATTAATAACTTAATCTGCTCGGTAATTTGAGCCGCAATTGTTAGCGGCGCTCCAGTATCCACAACAATAGGGGGTAAAACGAGGTCCTTCATGTAAGCTGGCATATTTGTGACTATTTTAGTAATTAATCTTTTTGACATTCAAGCAATTTCTAAAATTCAGTACGAAAAGGGCTCTGTCTCTTAAAATTTATGTTTACACTCCGCTTTATGTAGTTACTTTTCTATCCATTAATTAAGTTTACATATCCACAGACGCCCGGCGTATTCCCCATCAGCCCACAACGGTTTAGAATAGCGTTCGATTATGCGGCCGTCCCTCAGTTGAACTTTTTCGTGAGATTCTAGCTGAGTATGCTTGTAAATTTCTGTTACGTTCTTGAGAAAAACTTGGGGATTGTCGAATTGTTCGGCAACAAACTGCAACGCTAGGCGATCGGATAGCGACCTGAGAATAAATTCGGGTACGTTCCAGATTTTTAAGAAACTGGGAGTCAGCCCTGAAATTTGTCTCTGGCTGTTTACTAACAAAATTCCAGAGTTTGCATCTTGATTTTTTAACTGGTCTGAAATTGGCAACATCAAAAAGTGATTGGGGTTCGGGGTTACTTTTTATTAAGAAAAATAAATATTTAGTTTGTTTCTCCAATATTTAATTTTCTTATCACGCTTTTATAACTGTAGAAAGACAGTTTTACCTACTTACAATACATCCTACCACAACTGAAACACGAAAGTTCCCAGATAACACTGGTTGACTGGTACTGCCGTAGAACCCATTTGAGATATTCAGTCCAGGATGCAGGCACGCAATACGATCGCACTCTTTTGACATCGCAGGGGGGCGGCCGGCAGAATCCCTTATTGTCTGTTGTCTTAGCCTGCGAAAATAACGACCGATCCAACAGTTCTTTGCTGAGGTAGTTTCATTTATTTGTTGAGTTCGTTTAGCCTTAAATATTGCCTCCAAAGGTTTTCAAGCTGGTTGTCCGTCCCGTCCGGTTGCGGGATAAAATTATCACCTCTTTTTGACTAACAGTTGAAGAGAGCCACTCTACCCCGCAACTCAACTAAAAGAGAAATATTAAATGGCATTTTTTATTAACTCAAAAATAATTTCAATTTGGAAGGTGAAACCTTTAGACTTGCTACCCTACCCAACAGTATGTTGGTATTAGAAGGAGTGGAGAGAAAAACGAGCGATCTTTAAAAACTGAAACGAACGCCCAGTGGTAGCGGCTGGTTCGGCTTGAGATTCCCCCGCAGGAGCAATAGCTCAAGCTCAATCTGCTCGGTAATTTGAGCGACAATTGTTAGCAACACGCCAGCATCCACAACCACAGGGAATAAAACGAGTCTTTCCTACACTCTGGCATATTTTTTACTATTTTTTTAGCAATTAATCTTTTCGACATTCAAGCAATTTCTAAAACTCAGCACAAAGACCGTTCTATATCCCCAATGTTAATTTATACGGTGCTTCGTGTCCGGATTATTTAATTTCTGTATGGATTTTAAATATCCACAGCCTGCCTGCGTACTCTCCCTCAACCCATAGTGGCTTAGAATGGCGTTCTATTGTATGGCCGTTTCTCAGTTGAGCTTTTTCGTGAACTTCTAGCTGCGTCTGCTCGTAAATTTCTGTTATGTTCTTGAGAAAAACTTGGGGATTGTCGAATTGTTCGGCAACAAACTGCAACGCTAGGTGCTCGGATAGCGACCTGATAATAAGTTCGGGTATATTCCAGATTTTTAGCAAACTGGGAGTCAGCCCGGAAATTTGTCTCTGGCTGTTTACTAACAAAATGCTATAGTCCGCATCTTGATTTTTAAACTGGTCTGAAATTGGCAACATCAAAAAGTGATTGGGGTTAGCGGTTACTTTTTATTAAGAAAAATAAATATTTAATTTTCCGATCACGCTTTGACAACTGTAAAAGAACAGTTTTACCTACTTACAGCACATCTTACCACAATTGAAAGACAAAACCATTTTCGACTTTACCAATTGACTGGTAATGCAATACTGGTGTACCATAACAGAGTGTATCATACAAAGCAACGAGGAACTTTCCATGCAGTGGCTGTTGAATTTGGGGTCGCAATATCGCCAGAGCCTGCTTTCTGGTTTTTTTTACAAACAACTAGCCTTATCCGAGCATCAAGATGATGTCCGGGGGTGGATTAGACAACTTTATCACCAATCCAGCGACTTTACCGCATCGCTAGCCATGCGCTATGCGATGTGCAGCGACTTTCGGTATCAAGGATGCTTTGCACACCACGCCACTGAAGAGGTAGACCACGCTGCGCTGCTGTTGGATTGGATGCACAAACACGAATTTTTGCAGCCAGGAGAAAATCCAAACTCAGTAGCTCCTACCCTAGAAACCCAATCGGTAAGCGCCTACTGCTTCCGTTCGGTGTTGCGAGAATCCTACGAACATCAAGTCATCGCTATGAACCTGATTTCTGAGGGAGTGAGTTTCGATTTCTTTTCGGCGGTAATTCCTGCATTCGAGCGTCTGGGACTTAAAACCAACCGTTATTGGACGGTGCACCGAGATATCGACCAAATTCACTTGGGAATGGGCATCGATCTCATCCCCCAATGCGATGAAGATTCAGCACAAGGCAAAGAATACGCTCGCATCGCTTGGGAAACAAGCGTATTGTACGGTCAGATGCTGGACTCTTGGAGCCTTCTCGGTAACAAAACTACCGGGGACAAACACGAGCTTTCAAAAGTTGCAGCTTTGACAAGGTAATTGCGATCGCCCGCAAAAATAGCGACAAAAATAGCTGTGGCGCCCAGTGGTGTTGTTGTTTTCGGCTAGCTTTTTGCTGCCACCGCAAGCGGGCAAGATGAATATTACGATACCTGAACACCTCAACCAACTTTTCGGTGCGATTCTCTCAAATGTCGTGCTACCAACAGCATTACCTGATTTTCTTCAGTCTCGTCCTTGAGCTCGGATAAGGCTCGTTCGATCCTCAAGAGCGGATGTTCTTCTCTCATCCTTCTTGTTTCAAAGTCATTCTCTTGGGAAACGATGCGAACCACGCTAGCGCACTCGCTACGCGGACGCAACCCGGCAATCACTTCCATGCACCGCCATTGATTGGGTAGAAGCTTTGCGGGAAGCAGCTTCGAGGGTGGGAGCAGCGCTGCCCGAACGCGAACACAGCCCTAGGGAAATAGAAATAGCAGCGAAGTGGGAGATGCGCCGGGGGATACTGGCTGCGGTGTACGCCCAGTGCCGGGATTGGCTGTGGGGCGAAGTAGGAAGTGGCGCCCTCAACCACTTGATTGCCGAGAGGAGCATGAGTCGAGAGGCGATCGCTCAGTTGGGGAACATTTAATTGAAACAGTAGCACCAGAAATTAGCAGTTTTTTTTTAACTCAGCGGGTGGACAAGGTTCTGGTAGAAAAAGAACTATAAAAAGTTGTGTAGGAGAAATAACTCTATCGAGTAAACAAGCGCAAAGGTTGGGAGTAAAGAAGGGAAGTCGTCTAAGTCCTAATTTGGAAAAATGTTGTTTATTATTAGTGGGAAATGAATCTTTTGCCAATGCCGAGAGAGATCTCAAAATGTTGACAGGAATTTATGTGCCCCACAGTACACAACATCGGCTGTTAGAGCGTTACAAATTGCCTGAGCCTCAAACTACCGAGAAAGTACAAGCATTGAGTATAGACGGAGGAAACGTCAGACCATTGCTGACAAGTTAAGCTAGAGATAGATTTGTCAATCAGTAATTATGCTCAAAATTAACTCGGATTTTGGGTGAAAAACTGAGATTTTGGCTAACTTACGATCGAGCCGTAGCGTCATATTGATGTCCATTCACCCCATCAGATGCGAATTTCGACAGCTCAACCAGCAGTTTTTTGAGTAATATTACTGATTGACAAATGGAACTAGGTCTTAACTTGTCAGCAATGACGTCAGACTAAGAACTGCTTTAGGAGAAGAAAGTATCTGGAGGAATTATAAGGCAGTTAAGGTACATAGTCAAGTAGGAGCAGCCTTCTTTCAAAATAATGCAGATTTAGTGGCGTGGGTAAATAACCAACTCAAGAGTGAAACAATAACTTGTTTGGGAGATGGTCATGATGGAGTGTGGAATCTATTTAATCAAATTGGGACTAGAGAACAAAGAAGAGAGGTACTAGATTGGTATCAGGGGAATAGAAAATTTACATAAAGTACTGTAGTTTAGACTAACTAAAGATGAGAACGGTGGCAAAAGAAGAACTAAAGCCACCGCGCCAGGAGAGAATGAGGGTGAAAAAGAAAACCTATCCACTCCTTAAATGAACAGTGAACGATTAAAGGACTTTCGTCAAGCAGCA